>JBFYQI010000475.1:0-10621 GCA_041302875.1 Ignavibacteria bacterium | reverse complement strand
GAGACAAGCAGGAAGAGCAAACGAGCCAGCCGGTTCATGAAAGTCCTTCGAGGGATCAGGTTGAAAAAGAAGAGGAATTCATCAAGATAGAATGGTTTTACTAACATTCAACCCATGCGGGCAAGGCGGTGAAAGGCCGTTCTCCCTCTCTGCCATATCGGGGTGAACTTCACCGACGAGCGGCAAGTCCTCATATGGCAGCCTCTCCCTGCATTAGCGTGAATGAATGAAGACGCATTTTCCCGATCCCCGCTTGTTCTGAATAGCGATGGGGACTTGATCCCACCCCGAGGATACACAGGATCTCGGATCAGCGCCGACATGAAAGAAGAACCCATCTGTCCCCTTTTGGACCCATCGTGTCCCCGGCACACTACAGTCGGATCGGGCTGCTGTCGTGATCGCACCGTTCGACCCTCTGCTCATTGACTCCCTGTATGGCATGCATGTTGCGTCACCAACGCCGGCCGCTTCGGCGGTGACTTCCTGCCTGCCGCCAGTTCTTCCGAATTCGTTTCGTGCCCAGGGGTGACACCCTCATCTCTCCTGATGCCGCTCCTTCCGCGATTGCCACTTTCTTCCTATTCCAGGAGGACCGCCATGCATCCGCGTCCGTGGTGTTCGTTTGTGTTCTTGTGCGCATGCCTCACGTCGCTTTCTTTCAA
Source organism: Ignavibacteria bacterium (assembly GCA_041302875.1). Classification (GTDB taxonomy): domain Bacteria; phylum Bacteroidota; class Ignavibacteria; order UBA10030; family UBA10030; genus JAKAJH01. The sequence continues at coordinate 9,956 of JBFYQI010000475.1, read as the reverse complement.
CCAGCCCGCCCGTCAATCAATTTCAACCCCCTCACTCGCCTGCATAGATACCACCATTATCCTTTCACACACCCCATTACTCGCCGACGATCTCCTCGAAGGCAGAGGAGTCGGCTCGCGAGGCGGCGATCTTGCGATCAAGTATATCGCTGCTCAGTTTCAGGCTCTCGGCCTCACTCCCGCAGGTGAGAACGGAACATTCCTCCAAACATTTGAACTCATGAGTACGCGAACGATCGGAACGCCATCCCTGACCTTTCGGTCACAGTCAACGTCGATCGGCCTTCGTTCGTTGGAGGACTTCACAGGAGGAACCCGACGATATGCACACGTGCAGGATCGGATCGAACTTCAGGATGTGGAGGTCGTGTTCGTAGGTTACGGGATCGAGGCACCGCACTACCAATGGGACGACTACAAAGGAGCAGACCTCAAGGGGAAACTGCTCCTCTTTCTGAACAACGAGCCAACGACCGACGATTCAACATTCTTTGAAGGCCGAAAACGATTGTACACTGGTCGTTGGACGTACAAGTACGAAATGGCCGCACGAAAGGGAGCGGCTGGCGCACTGATCATCCATACGGATTCTTCGACAGAGTATGGTTGGAATGTTGTTCGTTCAGGAGCTTCGATCGACAAATTCATCTCTCCGGCGCAGACAGTCGAGTCGTTCCAATATGAAGGGTGGCTTACCGAGGAAGCAGCTCGAAGGGTGCTGGCCCTCGCGGGGCATTCATTCGCGGACCTGTATCAACGCGCTCAACGAAGGGATTTTCGTCCCATCGACCTCGGCATCAAAGCAGTCGCCTCCACGCAGCAATCAATCCGTACAGTGCAAACGGCAAACGTCGTCGGACTTCTCCCGGGAAGCGATGATGCCAAGCGGGACGAGTTTGTGATTCTCATGGCACATCATGACCACCTCGGCATCGGCCTTCCGGTGAAGGGCGACTCGATCTACAATGGCGCCATCGATAATGCGCTCGGCGTCGGTAGTATGTTGGCGATTGCGCGATGCTACGCGGCGATGTCCCACGGTCCTCGTCGCTCAATTCTGTTCTTGGCTTCGGGTGCAGAAGAAGCAGGCCTTCTGGGGGCAGCCTACTACGCGACGCATCCGACAGTTTCTCCGGACCGAATCGCGGCAGCAATGAACATCGACAATGCAAATATCTGGGGGCCGACAAAGGATGTCCACTTCTTGGGAAAAGGAAAGACGACTCTTGATCCCCTCCTGGAATCGATAGTACGATCCCATGGAAGGGTCGTCGTGTCGCATCCCAAGCCAGAGCTTGGATCGTTCTATCGCATGGATCATCTGGGTTTTGCACGCGTGGGCATACCAGCGCTCTCATTCTACGGTGGATACGAGCACATTGGCAAGACCATGGAATGGGGAAGGAATAAACATGACGAATGGGAGCAGATCTTCTATCACCAACCTTGCGATCAGGTCGACGCGTGGTGGAATCTTGAAGGACAGGTAGAGAACATGCGGCTCGTCGCAGAGATCGTGCTCGCGATCGCGAATCAGGAGGAAATGCCGGATTGGGTGAAGGGAGATGAGTTCGCGGGCGTGAGAGCCAAGATGAAGTGATACGCAACGCACAGATCCACACGCTGACTCCATGAACGGCCGATTCGCCTTGGCGAAGCGACGTGTGATGAGGGTTTTGAGTTCTTGAAAGGCTGACAATGATAGGCCAGACGATTTCACACTACAAAATCCTTGAGAAGCTGGGCGAAGGGGGCATGGGCGTGGTATACAAAGCAATCGACCTGCGGCTTCAACGTAAGGTCGCTTTGAAGATGCTTCCTGCTTCCCTTGCTGGTCTTTCAAAGTCTGATCGGGATAGGTTCTTGCATGAGGCTCAGACCACATCGAGCCTTGATCATCCCAACATCTGCACGGTGTATGAGATTGATGAAACTCCGGAAGGACACGCATTCATCGCAATGGCGCTGTACGAGGGTGAGACGCTTGGCCAGAGGATCAGACGCGGAGCCCTACAACAGGAAGAGATCCTGCGGATCGCCTCACAGGTTGGCCTTGGATTGCAGGCAGCTCATGAGCATGGTATCGTGCACCGAGACATTAAGAGCTCAAACATCATGCTCACGAGGTCGGGCCAGGTCAAGATCATGGACTTCGGCGTTGCAAAGTACGTGGCCGGCGAAGGGATTACGCAGTCGGGCATGCGGATTGGCACACTTGCATATATGTCCCCCGAACAGGCTCAGGGAAAAACGGTTGACCACCGGGCCGATATCTGGTCATTCGGTATTGTGCTTCACGAAATGATCACGGGCACTCTCCCCTTCGATGCCTCGTACGAGTATGGCCTTCTCTATTCCATTATCCACGACCGGCCGTCCAGTTTGTCGCAACGCCAGCCTCCTGTCCATCCGGAATATCAGTCCATCATTGACAAGTGTCTCGAGAAAGACCCTCAACGTCGCTACGGCACAGCAGCACAAATGGTGGATCATATTCTCTCTGTCGGGTCACTGCCACCGCCTACCTCGAGTATCACTGCAATGAAACGGATAGTTCATCGGGGAGTCCGCTTCGTGAGATTCAGGTGGGGCCTGGCATCCCTTATGGCTTGCCTCGCAATCGCCGGGGTGCTGCTGGTTTTCATCCCAAGGAATGAAGAGATCCAAAGCGACGTCATCGTCTACGAAATCAACTTTGTGTCCGCGACAGATAGACCCCCGGGGGTCACAAAGGGGGTTCTCGAATACCTCCTGCGCGACGTACTTGAGCAATCCAGTTACAGAAAGATTCTCACCAGCGGTCAATTCTCCAGAACTTACCCCGGGAAAATACCTGCAGCAGAGGTCACTCTAAACGTTCAAGCGCTATCTCTCAACACGGAGATCAGACTGGAGGTGCGACAAGCGAACAATTCCCCATTGAGCCGGGATGCGACGTACGACAAGACATATCAGTTTAGCGACCCTTCGATGCTCCTCAAGGGCGTCACGGATAGCATTGCCGACAATGTGCTTCGAGTCGCCGGAGTTGTTCAGAAGAAAGCATCGAGTTTCACTCCGAGCTGGGATGCATTCGAAAGCTTCTATGACGGTGAAATGGCATGGCAGAAATTAGATGTGACCGATGCCCGGCAGGCATTCCAACACGCGCTTCGAATTGATTCGAATTTTGTACTCGCCCGATTGCGATTTGCTGACGCCCTGAGATTTGAAGCCGCGAATGCGGAGGCTCAGACCAACGTCCAAATGATCGAATCACACCTTGGGAAACTGAGTCTTGTGGATTCCTTGAGAGCAAGAGCTCTTATCGCCTACTTAGGAGGCGACATGAGGGAGTATGTGGCGTTGTTGCGTGAAGTGCTCGACCACAAACCGTGGGCAGTTGAGTCACCATTTGATCTGGCCGAGGGCTACTACCGACTCTGCGATATCAAGAAAGCAAAAGAACATTATTTGAAAGCTCTTGATATTGATTCTAACTTCGCATTGGCGCACAATCATCTCGGCTACTGCTACACCCACATGGGTGAGCACGAGAGGGCATTGGAGCACTTCCGGAAGTACATCCATCTGGACTCCACGGCCAATTCCTACGATAGCTACGGGGATGGACTATTCTCAGCGGGATTCCTCGACAGCGCTGCGTGGGCAAAAGAGCGGGGCCTTTCTCTTGACCCAAAGTTCTCAATTCTGTACCAGTCGCTCTTCTTTATCCGATTGTTCCAGGGTCAAGTCACGAAGGCAGAAGAATGTATTGCGAGCTTCCGGCGAAACGCTTTTACGAACGACCTGCGGGCACGGGCTGAATTCTTTGATGCCGTTCTGGACTACTTCCAGAACAGAAACGGGGAAGCACTTCAACATTGTCTGCATGCCCAGCGCATCTTCGACAGCAAGAACGTCGTAACGCGCAATCACGATCTGCATTGGCTGTTCGGTCTGATCTACTTGCGATTGGGAAGACAGGATTTCGCAAGACAAGAACTTCGCGAAATGGGGGAGCTAATAACAGCCAATCGAATCGATGCGACCAACTACAGAAGGTCCCTTTTCAAGTCGACGCTTCATCTGCGCGCGTGCCTTGCCGCAAAGGCCGGGGATTTCCAGACTGTAAACAAGTTCGCAGAGGAGCTAGACGGACCAATCAAGACGAAGGTGAAAGACGGCCTATCAGCGTTTGACCTGTCTTTTTTCTATACGGCACTCGGTGAACTCTACCTTGATGCCTCCATCAACAGACCGGAGTATGCCGAGGAATATTTCAAGAAGAGTCTGATCTACAATCCTCGCTTCCCTTTCGCACATCATCAACTGGGGCTTCTGTATCAACGAACGAACAAATCACAAAAGGCCGCAGAACATCTTCGCGCGCTGAAGGGTATTTGGAGGGACGCGGACCCCGCATGGAAAGCGATCTATTATGCTCGGCAGAGCAACAAGGAGACGGGGTATTGAAAGCTTGCTCCATGCGACGAGCCAGGCGTCAGTGAAATATCGTAGGTTACATGATCGTTCGACAGATCATTCTCAAGCAGCCGGAGTCGAATACGCTTCACAAGCGACGATGCTCCGAGTTCGTTCGCCCAACCGTCCCCATGAATATTGAGGGCTGCTCAAGCAAATACCTCATCACGTACTTTCTCACAACAACGGACAACGATCATGAAAACAAATGCGCCTCCTTTTCTGCTGGTCATCGCTGCCAGCCTGTTCCTTTGCGTCTGCATTGTCTTGGCACGGCAGACCAAAGCCAAAAAGGTGAACAACAACGGCACCATGTGGGTGTTGGTCGAAGGCGAACTCAGTGGGGACTTCTACATCGCAACCACGGAGGTGACCTTCGATCAGTACAACAGGTTTTGCGAGGCAACCAAACGCAAAAAGCCACTGGCGCCTTTTGGTGCGGGCAGGCAACCGGCAATTGATCTAGACCATTTCGACTTTTTCGAGTACTGCAACTGGCTGAGCAAAGAAACAGGGGCACGGGTGCTATTGCCCAGACAGATCCAATGGGTATATGCAGCGAAAGGAGGGAGGAAGAGCAAAGGCTATGAATACAGCGGGAGCAATAATATTGACGAGGTCGCATGGTATGGCGCAAATTCTGGGAATATGACCCATGAGGTGGGGATGAAGAAGCCGAATGAGCTTGGGATATTCGACATGAGCGGAAACGTTGAGGAACGCTGCTACGACGGTGGTTGGCGCGGCGGATCTTGGGCCAGTTCCGGAGCCGATCATTGTGTTGTTGGGGGTGCGATGGACAACGAAAGTGCACGAGCAGTTGCCCCCCCACACACACTTGGTTTCCGCCCCATCAAGTTGAAGTGATTCGATCTTGATCCCAAACGAACTGATTGCTGATTCGAACGAGACGCTGAGGCATGTCGCTGAAAACATCCAGAAGTTACCCCACATCGACACCGAAACAGACGGCAAGAAGCAGATTCAAGTGGCGCGCGAAGGAGTCATAGAGCTGCCTACACCCGGCAACCTGGTTTTGGTAAACGTTCAGTTCTGAGCCAGATCTTTTCCGACATGGGACGATGCTGCGTGGGCATAACTGCCTTCCCATTCCATAAATAGCATTTCAAGGAGACGATCGATGATTCAACGCGTATGTGTACTTGTGACGATTGTCGAGGTACTGCTCAGCACATCGGCAATCGGTCAGGATCAGGCGAAGAAGGTGTCAGAATTCACCTCGGCAAATCCATTCTTCAGCGAATACGCGACCCCGTTCCAGACGCCCCCGTTCGATCTCATCAAGAACGAGCACTTCATGCCAGCGTTCCGGAAGGGTATGGAAGAGCAATCGCGAGAGATCGCGGCGATCGTCGCCAACCCCGCCCCGCCGACGTTCCAGAACACGATCGAAGTGCTCGACCAAACTGGCGGCATGCTCACAAAAGTCAACTCGGTGTTCTTGGCGCTCCAAGCTGCGAATGCAACCGATGAGATCCAGAACATCGCGCAGGAAGTGACGCCACTGCTGACGAATCACCGGGACAACATCAACCTGAACGCGGAGTTATTTAAGCGCGTGCATGCGGTCTATCTCCAGAGAAAGCAGGCAGGATTAACGACGGAACAGCTCAAGCTGGTCGAGGACGTCCACGCCGGGTTCGTGAGGGGTGGGGCCAACCTCCCACCGGAGAAGAAAATTCGTTTCCGGAGCCTGAATGAAGAGCTGTCGATGCTGACGCTGGCTTACTCAGAAAACATATTGAAGGAGACGGATGCGTTCACCCTTGTCATCGAAAGGCCGGAGGACCTCGCAGGATTGCCGCAATCGGCAATCGACGGCGCGGCGGATGCGGCTGCAAAGGCTAGCCAGAAGGGGAAATGGACCTTCACGCCGAAAAAGCCGAGCCTAATCCCGTTCCTTCAATATGCGAAGAACCGCGAGTTACGGCAGAAGCTGTTCACTGCCTACATTATGCGCGGTAACAACAAGAACGCGAATGACAACACATCGATCGCTTCCAGGATTGCTGCAATCCGGGTGGAACTGGCGAATCTGCTTGGGTACCAGACATTCGCCGATTTCTCGCTCGAGACGAACATGGCGAAGACGCCGAAAACGGTCTACGACTTCCTGAACAGGTTGTGGGAGCCGGCGTTGAAGAATGCAAAGAAGGAACGCGAAGAAATGCAGGCGCTCATCAAGGAGGAAGGAGGTGCGTTCACGCTCCAGCCTTGGGACTGGTGGTACTATGCGGAGAAGATCCGGAAGAGAAAATACGATCTGGACGAGTCTGAATTGCGCCCATATTTCCTCATGGCGAATGTTCAGAAGGGGGCGTTTGACTTGGCCACGAAGCTCTACGGTATCCAATTCATCGAACGGAAGGACATTCCAACATACTCGGATGAAGTATCGGTGTTCGAGGTGAAGGAAGGCGACGGGAAGCATATCGGCCTGCTGTACACCGATTACTATCCGCGTCCCGGCAAGCGGGCTGGCGCCTGGTGCGATATCTTCCGCCGTCGTGAGAAGCGGGGGGACAGAACGATCACTCCGCTCGTCTACAACGTCGGAAACTTCTCGCGCCCGACGGGAGACAAGCCCGCGCTCCTCAGCACGGACAATGTACGCACGCTGTTCCATGAGTTCGGCCATGCCCTCCATTGCCTCTTCGAGAAGGGGGCCTACAAGGGGCTGTCCATTCCGGGGGATTTCGTTGAGCTACCATCACAAATCATGGAGAACTGGGCTTTCGAGCCTGACATGCTTCGGTTGTACGCGCGGCACTACCAGACCGGCGAACCGATCCCCCAATCTCTCATCGACAAGATCGTGAAAAGCCGCATGTTCAATCAGGGTTTCAACACCGTGGAATACCTCGCTGCATGCTTCCTCGACATGGATTGGCACATGCTTGCAAACACGACTCTTGTCGAGGCGGACGAATTCGAAAAGCAGTCGGTGGCGAAGATCCGTCTGATCCCGGAGATCGAGCCGAGGTACCGGTCCACGTACTTCGAGCACATCTTCGGCAGCTGGAACTATTCCGCCGGATATTACTACTACATTTGGGCCGCCGTCCTCGACGCAGATGCGTTTGAAGCATTCAAGGAAAAGGGGTTGTTCGATCAGACGACCGCGAGAGCATTCCGGGAATTCGTTCTGGCGCGCGGCACGGCGGACGATGCGATGGTGCAATACGAAAAATTCCGGGGGAAGAAACCGTCGATTGAGCCCCTATTGAAGCGGCGTGGGTTGATGTAGTCCTTGCCAAAGATCCCCGGATGTGCGCCTCCGCACGGATTCCCTTTGATTTTTACCATGGGGGGTAAGTGCACCACAGGTTGCATCGTTGATGAACTCCGAGGTCGAAGCCGGAAATCACGAAGTGCGATTCGATGCGACTGGATTGGCGAGTGGGGTGTATCTGTATCGACTGCAGGCTGGAGATCCTTCGGCAAGCTCAGGACGGTGGTATGTGGAGACCCGCAAGCTGATTCTTCTTCGCTAGCCATTTCAATCTTAGATGCTTTCCAAGCCCGGCCAACCACCGGGCTTCTTTTTTCGGGCATATGAGTAAAACGAAAGGACGCTTATGCTCCCACTCATTCATATCCGCAGCTGCACACCCACCGATGGAAAACTGAAGCAATGAGATCAGCGATGGCCCCGTTTTTATTAAGGATTATGCGCGTTTTGTGGCAGTTTTCTGCACCGCTACTCATTGGCAACGATATTAGGGTGTCCATCCGATTGGCTGTATTTGACACTTGATGGGCAAGTTGATAGATTTGCACCGTGTTCTCTGGCTTGTTTGAGAAGCCAGCGAGCCGCCTCTCTGGACCCTGATTCAGATCCTTCGCTGTAGAGCTTGCCCTGAGCTCTGGCGAAGGGCCCTCCCTGACGACCCTCTGGCAAACAGCCACATCGATTCTTGATCTATTCTTGGTTTGCTGTTGCCTCAACGGCCACTGCTTGAATGAGCATGCCACAACTTTAGTCAGTTCGCTACAAAAAAGAGGAATCCCTCAGATCAAACACTGTCTTCATTGCGAAGGGAATGAAAATGAACAACTTAACGGCGACCAGACCTTTTGCGATCTTCGTTGTCACCACTATTACCCTCGCGGGGAATGTGATGTTTTCGCAATTGCGGACGTTTCCGATGATCGAAGGAAATGAAGCGCTCATTGAGGGATGCACGATTGGAGTAGCAAGCGGAAGGGCAACAAAGGACGGACGTCCAATGATCTGGAAGACAAGAGATGCGAGCACATACCAAAACGCAGTCGCCCTCATCACGACTTCACGTATTCCATTTTTGGCTGTGGTCGACGCCGGAAATCACACTTCGACGTGGATGAACTTGAACGCTAGTGGATTTGCGATCGCCAATTCGGTTGCATACGATCTCCCTGCAGGCACGTCTGGTCTAGGCAACGGATCGATCATGACGTTTGCTGCCGGACGATGCGCAACAGTCTCTGAATTCCAACATCTTCTCGATAGCACGAACATCACGGGCCGACGAACCTACGCGAATTTCATCGTGATGGATTCCACTGGAGTTGCTGCGATCTTTGAGACATCGGGGAACGCATATTGGAAGTTTGATGCGACAGACTCCTTGGCCTGCCCCAGCGGATATCTCCTTCGAACGAACTTCTCCATGACTGGGGGAGGCTCAGTCGGTATAGAACGATTCAACCGGACGACCGCTCTGTTCTCTGCGTTCAGTAAGGGTGATTCAATTACACCGAAAAGCGTTCTGAGGTATCAAATGAGAGATTTCGCCGACTCCAGCGGAAATCCTTACCCGATTCCGTATCAAGGATCTATCAACGGTGCGCCGGTAGGATATATCCCCACCTTGGAAACAATTTGTAGAGCCTATTCCGTTTCGGCGGCCGTGATGCATGGTGTGCGGAGCGACGAACCCGGTAGTAAATCAACGTTGTGGGCAATCCTCGGTCAACCGGCAAGTGGAATAGCCCTTCCCTATTGGGTCGTCGGTCCGCCTCCATCCATCGCAACGGATGCCCCCTACGCAGCATTGAACGATACTGCAAATGCGATAATAAGAAAGATTTGGGCGGGATCAACCTGGCCCGCCTATCTGCAGTCTCATCTTCTTCGCACAAACGAGGGGACTGGGTTGCTTCCGGAGCTCTTCGCTACAGAAGATATCATCTTCAACTCTGCTGATTCCCTCCTCACGCTTTGGCGCACCGGCCAATGCAGCGCAAGCGATTTGTTGGCTGCCGAGTCGAACTATGCAAACATGGCACTCATGACGATGAATTCTGCTTTGAACAAATTGAATACGGTTTCAGTGGAAATGACTGTCGGACCGCTTTCGCAATTCTCGCTCGCACAGAATTATCCGAATCCATTCAATCCGACAACAGTGGTCAGGTATCAGGTACCAGGGGTCAGTGGTCAGTCGTCAGGAATCAGTAGGGTAGATCTGCGGGTGTTCGATCTCCTC
>JBFYQI010000434.1:0-3692 GCA_041302875.1 Ignavibacteria bacterium | reverse complement strand
CCCGAAGGCGCCGACCGATTCTCCGCGCCGCCAGCTGATGGTATTGCGGCTGTACAGCGTCACGGGTTTGTTCAGGCTCCGCGTCTGCTGTTGTCCGTTGAAGGTGTACGCGACCTCGACCTTCGCCGTCGCCGTCGCACGATCGCTGAGCTCGTTCAGCAGCTTCGCGTCGAGCGTCGCCGGGAGTTCGAAGCTCTGCTTCGCTCCTGCCGCCACGGCGGGGACGATCTTCTCGGACGCGAGGGACATGTATCCGGGAATGAAAATGGAGACCTTCACGTTCCGGACGTCCGATTCTGCGGAATTCTCGAGCTCGATCTTCGAGAGCGGATTGTAGGCGTAGTAGTTCACTTGCGACGGGAAGACGTTCTCGATCGAGAAGTCCGTGATGTCGAGTGGACTCGTCAGGACGGGCGATCCTTTGGCCTTGGTGAAGTACGCTTTAGTGCTCACATCGAGGCGGGTGCCGGTGAAACTCACAACGGCGAGATCTTCCCGCTTTGTGAATTCGCCCCGCAACTGATCGATGGTTCCCAGGATCGCCGCCTCGAAGATCGCCGCATCCGCTTCGAAGTAGCGGAACTTCATCCATTGAATCATCGGGATGTCGCGCGGAAGCGATTGCTCGTATTGCAGAACGATCTTTGCATCAACGCCGAGAAGCGTGATCTGGGCTATCCGCGGACCGGTCTCCTCCTGCTTCATCTTCATCCGCGCCTTCACGTACAGGTCTTCGGCAAGCAGCCCGCCGAGCGTTTCCATCGTCAGGTTCGACGCCGAGCCTTGCCCCCCGCCGGACTTCTTCGCCGTTTTGGACGAGATGGCGATCAATTCTCCCGTGTCGGTGATGATCACGCGACAGTCCCCCTTCGCGGAGTACTCGAAATTCCTGACGCCGTAGAATTCCTTTTCCGACTCGAGTCTTGCTTGCGCCTTGCCGACGATGATCCATTCGGCCCCGTAGCGCAGGCCGATCTCCTTGGCCCGCGCGGGGTTCTCGGCGGCGAGAGCGATATCGCGCGCCGTGACGTTCGCAAACTGATCCTTGTCGATCAGACGGAATCCCTTCTCCAGGAAGGTCTCCTCGATCTTTGATGCCACAAGCCGGGCTTCTTCCTGTTCACCGTCGATCTTCTCGTCGACGATGACCATCACGCGCGGCCAGTCCCGGACGTCCTGCGCCTGCAACGAGACCACGACGGCAAGGAACAAGACCGTCACGACGAACATGCGTTTCATAGCGAGTTCTCCGCAATAAGGTGATTGTGCGATCGCACTTACTTCAGCAATACCATCTTCTTGACATCGGTGAAGACCCGTTCACCGGACTGAACCTCGATCCGATAGAAATAGACGCCGGAGCCGAGCGTACGGGCGTTGAACGTCACTTCGTAGTATCCTGTCTGTTGCTCCGCTTCAACGAGCTGCGCAACGGCTTGACCGAGCAGGTTGAAGACGGTCAATGTGACGTGCGACCGGTCCGCAAGGTCGGGAACCGTGTAGCGGATCACCGTTTCCGGATTGAACGGATTCGGATAGTTCGCAGAGAGTACCATCGTCTTCGGATAGAGATCGACGCCGGCATTGTTCGCGCTGACATAGGACTTCGAGCCTACCACAACGCGGAACTGACGGAGACCCGTGCCTGAATTCACCTCGACCTTCGACGTCCGTTTCAGATCATAGGCGAGTTTCTGGTCGAGGTCGATCAAGAAGACCTCCTGCGTTTCATCCCTGATGACGCCGACGTTGCCGAAGGTCAGCTTCACTTTCTTCCCTTCATCGCCGGTCATCAGCCGCATCTCCCAAATGCCGCCGTCTGCGAGCGGACGAACATCCTGCATCATTCCGCCTTCCACGTTCTCGAACGCCAGGGAGACGTTTCCGTCGGCAACAAATGGCGGCTGGAAGGAATCGTAGATATCGTATCCTTCCTTCGCCTCCTGCGCCATGCCGAATCCGCCGCCAAGGCTTGTGCGGCCATTATCGAGCCGAACCGCATCGACAGGAACGTACCAGTTTGGCGTCGTTTCATTCATCGGTACGGTCGCGTGCACCGGAACCGCTGCGACGGATGCCTGAACTCCCGCGCCGCCGGGAGCAACCCGATAGCGCAGGGTTCCTGTGGCGCTTACTCTGATCGCGATCCCCTCCCACGGCTTCAGGACTTCAACATCCGTCCCGGTCTTGACCCAACCGCTGACGGGACCTGAGCCGCTGTAGTACCCCCGGTCTTGAACCGTGCCGCCGACGAAGGTGAAGTCTGCGATGTTCATGTTGACCGGAAGCGGATCGCCCAGGAGGTTCCAGCCCGACGTCAACGCGATTCCGGTGTTCGTCAGATTCTGGACCTGGACAACTTGCGAGGTCGTATTATTCACCTTGATCCGCTTGCCGCTCTCCAGCGCGATCAGGAAGAATCCTGCTCCCGGAGTCAAAGCCTGCTGATCCTTGAACGTTTCGTACGGTTGGGCCGTTTGATTCACGAAGCGTTCGAAGCGCCAGAAGTGGTAATTCACGCCATTGCTGACGTGGTCACCCAACGCAGCGGGAAGATGCGCGCTCGGGCGCTTGTCGGACAGATCGTACGGGAAGGAAACGATCCGATATGCCTGTGCTCGCTGATCCGCGCCCAGTGCGCTTGCGGCGGGCGCCTCATTCGGTTGCTGGACGATCACGTTCGCCGCGTTTTCGGTTGGGACGCCATACCAGGGTGTCGTCGCGGAATTCTGGGCGATATCCAACGCAACGATTCGATACTCCACGCCCATTGCAACGCCGTTCTGAATGAACAGGCCGGTCGGAATTGTGGCGGTCTGGCTCGTGAATGGCGCGCTGAAAGCCGTCGTTGTCACTGAGGCATCGCCGACGCGACGATACTCCAGCGTCATCGTCAACATGCCGGATTCATTGACACCTTCCGTTGCGGAGGCGAGGATCGATGCGCCACCACTCGGCGTCACCGCTCCTCCTTCGATGCGCATCGTGGTCAATCCCGCATTGCTGTGGGAGATCGTCGGGGCGGTGCGATCTGACATCACGGTGACCTGTGCCACGCTCGCCGTGTTGCTGTTCAGCGAGCTATCCTGTTGATAGAAATAAAGCGTATGAATCCCCGGCGTTGCGGGAGCGGGGACGTCAGCCGCGAGTCCGCCGGCAGAAGTTCTCGCCGCGGCGAATGTGCCCGGTGTCGCCGGCGTCGGGACCGCATCGTATTGGTAGAGGATGCCTCTGACGCCTGACGCATCGTTCCCCGGATCGCTCCATGTCACAGTGAACTGTGCCGCGTTCGACCAAACGCTCGGCGAGACTGCTGGGAAGAACGGAACGCCCGGAGCCTGTGTATCGCTCGATTGTCCGGTCAGGTTCACGACCAGCGTCCCCGCGGGGGAGCCCTGCGAGAGGTCGTTGGTTACAATGAAGACCGCGGCAACCTTTGTCCCCGGCGTCATCGGCCGGAAGCGGACCGTGTAGTCCTTGGAGCCCTGCGGCGCGATGCTGGCAATGATCGGCGAAGTGGTGATGACGAATTCGCCTGCACTGGTTCCACCAAGCGTCATTGAGCCGACGGTCAACTCTGCGGCTCCGTTATTGTACACTCGGATCACTGTGTCTTTCGTGCCGATACGGGTCTCAACATTGCCGTAATCGAAGTTCGAGAAATTCAGCGCTGCGAGTGGTGCAACCTTCAC
>JBFYQI010000414.1:0-3821 GCA_041302875.1 Ignavibacteria bacterium | reverse complement strand
AACTGACCATATTGATGTCTTCCTGTTCATGGGCGTGATGAAACCGCACGAGTTCTCCTCAAACGTCCGCGAGGACCTCATTCGCCTGAAGGAAGAGGGCAAGGTGCGCGCGATCGGGTTGTCATGCCATCATCGACAATTTCTGGGCGACCTCGCTCGTGAAGGAACGATGAATGCCCTCATGCTCCGCTACAATGCTGCTCATCGCGGTGCGGAACAGGATATCTTCCCCCATACGGCGTCATCTGATCCCGGCGTCATCTCGTATACCGCAACGCGCTGGCGCTATCTCCTTCGGCGTCCGAAAGGCTGGCCGACGAATGGACGGATCCCAACCGCCGGGGAGTGCTATCGCTTCGTGCTCTCTAATCCTCACGTGCATACCGTCCTCACCGCACCACGCAACGAACGTGAGCTACGCGAGAATATTGTGGCCGCACAGCAGGGCCCACTGGCGGAAGACGACATGATCTTCATGCGCGCCTTCGGCGATGCAGTGCATGCGCACAAGAAGTGGTTCATGTAGAAACGCGCCCGCGCTGGACGCGACTCGACGGAGGGATTCCTCGGACATGGAGGACAACGATGGAAACGACCACGGATTTCGTCACTCGGGCACTTGCAAAGGAAGAACGACGCGCGGAACTCATCGCCAATACCGTCCGCCTTGTTGTCCTGACTGCCCTCGCATTCGTTGCCGTCGTAAACTTTCGATCTCTCACGCTGGAAGCGAACATCCTGAACGCCTCCGCCCTGCTGATCGGATACATATTCGGATTCGTCGTCTATCACCGCACACGGCGCCCCGGACATCACCCCGCCATGAAGTATATCACTTCGTGTCTCGACGTGTTTCTGGTGTTCCTTCTCCTGTTCTCGTACACGCAGATCGAGATCTCGGCCGTCGCAGTGAAGAATTATGTCTTCCTTGTAGTCTTTCCGCTGATTGGAGTGACAGCGTTTCGCTATGATCGGACATTGACATACTCTGCGGGGGGGCTTGCCGTCAGCTTGTACCTCATCATCCTTGGCTATCTCAGCTTCTCAAATGCAATAACCCTGAGCCATGGCGGCTACGAACAAGAACTCTTCAGCGCCGAAGTCACCTACATCGGGCAGGCGACAAAGATCCTCATCCTCATCGGTTTCATTCTTCTCATGGCCTCGCTCGCTCAGTATTCCAGAAGTCTTCTCGTGAAGTTGGTCCAGGAGGAATCGTCTTTGCGTGTTCAACAGGAACAGACCAACTGGGAGTTGAAGACCGCCTCACAAGTTCAAGCGAGACTGCTCCCCCAGACTTTCCCGACGATCAAGGGATTGGAACTGTTCGCGATCGTCCAACAAGGCAAGTATGTGGGGGGAGATTACTGCGACTTCATGAAGCGGAACGACGGCAGCATCTTGATGGTGACCGCGGATGTGTCGGGGAAAGGCATCCCGGCGGCGCTGATCATGGCAGAGATCCGTGCATCGACGCATTCGCTCGCTGCAATAGACATCGATCTAACAGAACTCATAGGACATCTCAACACGCTTGTTCATAGCAGCACGTCTTCAAAGGATTTCGTGACCTGCTTTGTCGCGACCATTGACGTCCAACGCCAAATCGTCAGGTACGTGAATGCCGGACACCCGCCCCCATTCGTCTGTTCCCGACTTCAGATTCGAGCGCTTGCTGAGCGAACGATCCCGTTGGGCATCCTTGCAACACTTCCGACGTTCCACGTCGCACAGGAACGATTCGCCTCCGGCGACATCCTGATTTCATATACCGATGGCCTCACCGAGCAACGGAACATTCACGACGAGGAATTCGGCGAAGAGCGATTGAAGACATACACGCAGGCACATATCGACCTCCCAGCTGAACCGTTTGCCCTGGCGTTGCTTAAGCATCTCGGGGAATTCGGGGTTGGGAGAGAACGTCACGATGACGTCGGCCTTGCGGTGGCCAGGATGGTTTAAACAATGCTGGCAGGTCTGACCCCGCGGATAATCTCCTTAGCACTGTTCTCCTTAGACTGCTAACCTTGACTACCGGTCGATTTTTCGGTATTTTATGAATATTTGAGGAATTTCTTGACTCCCGAAGATACCCATAGCGCTCAGAGGCTTTCCGACCGGGAACAAAGCGTCCTTCGGATCGTGGTGCACAACTACATCCAGTCCGCAATTCCCGTGGGATCTCGGTATATCTCGAAGCACTTTGAACCGCAACTCAGCGCTGCCTCGATTCGCAACGTCATGGCGGATCTCGAGGAACGGGGTCTCCTGTCGCATCCCCATACGTCCGCCGGACGGATTCCGACGGACCTCGGCTACCGGTTCTATGTCGACTACCTGATGGAGATGCAGCAGATCTCTGACGGCGAGCGGGCAAATATCCACCAGCAACTGGACCCGGTCTCCGACACGGAGGAATTGCTCAGGGAAACATCGAAGATCCTAGGCAAGATCACCCGTCAGTTGAGCATCGTGACATCTCCCCACCTCAGCAGCGGTGTCTTCGAAAAACTCGAGCTTATTCCGGTGGGCGGAGCCAGACTTCTCGTCGTCATCTCGGTCCGGACCGGCATTGTCCGCACCATCATGATCGAAGTCGGCATGGAAATCCGCCGCGATCATCTGGAACTTGTCGCCCGAATGCTGAATGAACGCCTCTCCGGACTCACGCTGAGCACGATTCGGGAGACCTTCGTCGATCGAATGAAGGATCTCCAGGACGAGCAATCGGGTCTCGTCCGCCTGTTCATCGATTCTGTCGACCAGCTCTTCAGTGACACGAAGGAAAAGGAGAAGCTCCATATCGCGGGCACGGGGAATATCATCGACCAGCCGGAGTTCGGCGATCCGCGGAACTTCCGAAGTGTGATCGAGTTGATCGAAAACGAAGACATTATCGTTCACCTCCTCGAGAAACATGAAGGACAGGAACAGAACTTCGTGGTCACGATCGGTGCGGAGAACAAGGACGACTCCGTCAACAACTATAGCCTGGTGACCGCGACCTACAATGTGGACGGCGTGAGTGGCCGCGTCGGCATCATGGGTCCAACCCGAATGAACTACTCCAAAGTCATCCCGCTGGTCGACTATGTCGCGAAGACGATCGCGCAGATGATGATGGGGAGGCAGTGATCAATCGTCAGTAATCAGTAGTCAGTTGCCAGTGGTCAGCGGCCACACCAGTTAACATTTCACATATGACATATCTCATTTGACATTTGACTTATGACCGAAGTGACGCAACAACAAGAACCGACTCAAGAATCGACTCCGTCGCCTGATCAATCCAGAGAGCAGGCACCGCTCCCCGAACTTCCCCCTGCGTCTGAGACCACTCTCGAACTCGAAGAGCTTCAACAGCAGTTGGACCAGACAAAGGACCTTCTGCTTCGCAAGGCGGCCGAATTCGAGAACTTCAAACGACGCACCGAGAACGACATGTCGGCTCTCATGCGTCGTGCGTCCGAGGATATCATTCGCAACATCCTCCCGGTTGTAGACGACTTCGAACGATCCCTCAAAGCCTCCAAGAGCGGTTCGGATGCCGAAAC
Organism: Ignavibacteria bacterium; assembly: GCA_041302875.1. GTDB lineage: Bacteria > Bacteroidota > Ignavibacteria > UBA10030 > UBA10030 > JAKAJH01. The sequence goes on along the minus strand of JBFYQI010000414.1, from coordinate 264 downwards.
GCTCCTGAGGGGCGTAGAGATGATCTATCAGAAGTTCATGAAAACACTCGAATCCCTCGGCGTAACGCCATTGGAGACCATTGGTAACGAATTCAACGTCGATTTTCACGACGCACTGTTGCAGGTTCCGCGGACGGACATTCCGCCACAGACCATCGTGGAAGAGGTTGAGAAGGGATATCGGTACAATGACCGCGTCATCCGCCACGCGAAGGTCATTGTTTCCACAACACCTCCCGCCGAAGCGCCGCAGGCAAACTAAGG
>JBFYQI010000404.1:0-5553 GCA_041302875.1 Ignavibacteria bacterium | reverse complement strand
GGGGACGCGCTGCCGCATTTCTTGTCGGTTCGCTGTTCAGCTGGACCGTCGGTTTTGTCGGCATGCGGCTCGCGACGCAGGGAAACCTTCGCGTTGCCTCTGCGGCCAAACGAAGCTACGGTGAAGCTCTGCAGCTCGGCTACCGGACAGGGACGATCACCGGCATGCTGACGGATGGTCTCGGCCTTCTCGGCGGGACGACCATCTTCATGATCTTCGGCGAACAAGCTTATGAAGCCTTGCTTGGCTTCGGCTTCGGCGGCACGTTGCTCGCGCTCTTCATGCGCGTCGGCGGCGGCATCTACACGAAGGCAGCAGATGTCGGTGCAGATCTCGTCGGCAAGATCGAAAAGGACATTCCGGAAGACGATCCGCGCAATGCGGCGACGATCGCAGACAACGTCGGCGACAACGTTGGCGACTGTGCGGGAATGGCCGCGGATATTTTCGAGAGCTATGAAGTGACGATCGTTGCGGCGATGATCCTCGGCATGGCAAGTTTTGGACACAAAGGCGTGATCTTCCCGCTGCTCGTACGCGGGATCGGCGTCTTGGGCTCGATCATCAGCACGTACACGGTCCGAGCTGGTGCAGACGACACGTCCGACACGGCACTGAAGAGCGTCCACCGCGGCTTCTGGATCGGGTCTGTCATCAGCGTCACCGGATTCGTTCTCCTGGGATTCTTCTATCTCGTGTTCGACCAGAACTACATCGCGGGGAATCCAATGTCGGCTGCGGGATTCCCGGGCGGCGATCCGGCGAACCTCCCTTGGTGGGCGAACTTCGGCGTCGCCGGTCTGGATATGCGTGCCGCGATCACCTGTCTCATCGGCGTCGTCCTGGCGATCGCGCTCAACAAGGTCACGAGCTATTACACCCACACCACACACAACCCTGTCAAGAGCCTCGCGAAATCGTGTCAGACGGGGCATGCAACAAACATCATTCAGGGATTTGCGGTTGGATATGAAAGCACCGTCGCGGCCATCATGGTCATTGCTGGCGCAGTGCTTCTGTCCGTTCTCGCCTATGCCGGAACGCCGCCGATGTTCATTGCGTATGGAGTCGCGATGACCGGCATCGGCATGCTCACCCTCACCGGAAACACGATCTCCATGGACGTGTTCGGTCCCGTTGCAGACAACGCCAATGGGATCGGCGAAATGGGGTACGACAAGGAACAGATGGAAAAGGAGAAGCCGGGAAGCTACAAACGCGCGCGGCAGATCCTGGCAGATCTCGACGCCGTCGGCAACACGACCAAAGCGGAAACCAAGGGCATCGCGATCGGATCGGCAGTCATCGCCGCAGTGTCGCTCTTCTCCAGTTTCATTGCGGTCATCGCGGTCGGCAGCGAAGACAAGATCAACCTCATGACGGTCGAGCAATACATCACGGAGGCAGGAAAACTGACCGTCGCCGAGCCGATGGTGTTCATCGGATTCCTGATCGGCGGTGCGGTACCGTTCTTGTTCAGCAGCATGCTCATTCGTGCGGTAGGACGGGCAGCGTATTACATTGTTGTGGAATGCCGCGCCCAATTCCGCGATCCGGAGATCTGGAAAGGCACGAAGAAGCCCGACTACGGACGCGTGGTCAACATCTGCACATTAACGGCACAGAAAGAGCTAATCGGTCCAGGCATTCTCGCGATCATGACGCCGATCCTCGTTGGATTCGTTCTTGGTCCGTACGCGCTTGGCGGTTTCCTCGCCGGCATGATCCTCGTAGGTCAGCTGCTCGCAGTCTTCATGGCGAACGCCGGTGGTGCATGGGATAATGCGAAGAAGATGATCGAGGACGGCGTGTACGGCGGGAAGGGATCGGAAGCGCACAAGGCTGCGGTCACCGGAGACACCGTCGGCGATCCGCTGAAGGATACGGCCGGTCCGGCCATCAATCCGCTGATCAAGGTGATGAACATGGTCAGCCTGCTGACGCTGGGTCTCGTGCTGCAGTATAACCTCGTGAAATCGAATCTCCCGCCGGAAATGGCCGGCACGGCATTGACCGTCGGCCTCATCGTTGTCATCGCCGCCGCCGCCGCGATCGCCTGGGCGATCTGGCAGAGCAAGCGGGAGAGCGGCGACTTCATGGAGCAGGAGTAGAGTCAGGAGTCAGTGGTAAGAAATCAGTAATCAGTAGCCAGTCGTCAGTAGGAAGAGCGAAGCCCGGCAGAGAGTCTGTCGGGCTTCGTTGTTTACTGCGGCGGCGGGGTTGGAAACCGAAATCAGTCCCGGACCTGATCCCGGACTCAGTCCGGGACCCAGCCCGGGATCAAGTTGCAGGATTTGTCCCGATGTTTTGGAGCCGGAAAATGGGACCCCGGCGAATCGCGCGTGCATGTTGTCCGCCGCGCGTTGTGAGCTCGTTGGTTTTCGCTTCTCATTCGACGATGCGTACCTTCCCGCCACCCGATGCCGAGTAGAAGTTCCCGTCATACATCGCCTCTGCAACGATCGGCGCATACTGGAATTCCCCGCGCGACACGGCTCGGACAAGATAGTAGAAGGTCTTCTGGCGCCCGCCGTCGAAGTTGAAGTAGTAGTTGATGCGGTCGTCCCGGATGTCTACATAGATCGGCACGTCGGAATCGGTAATGAACGAGTATTCCGCTTCTTCGGTCAAACGGGGATTCTCGATCTCGAAGCCTGCGGGCAGAAGGTCGGAAACGGCTACATTCTCGAGATCCGCCATGTCGCTGGCGACCGTGATCTTCACCACGATCAGACTGTTCTGCTTGATCCCATCGAGTCCAACCCGAGAGCCCGAGCGATCGAAGAATTCACGTCGGACGCGCAGATTGCTATCCTCAATGCGGACTGTTCCGTCCTTTCGGATCCCCTCTGTAACGATCGAGTAGTACAAGCGCCCTTCTCCGGTGACATTGATGTCAGCGGGCACTCCGAATCTTTCCAATGCATATTTTTTCGTTCCGCCATCGTAGCGCAGCTTCTTTCCGCCGATGGTAATCGCGGCTTGAAGGTCATTCTTCCCTGCCAGTCGAGCCGCTTTGCCGACTCCGAGCAACGTGAACGCATTGTCCTGCGTGCTGTACCATTGATATCGTTTGTACAAGGCGCTTACATGATCCAAGTACCTCGCGATCAGCGGATTGTTCGGATCCGTATCGAGCAAGACGTTCAAAATGAGCGCGTTCGCGCGGATCGGCGAATCGTAGCAGCCCCCAGACGTCCGTCCCGCTTCCTCCGGTGTGAACGCTGGCGGCAGCAATGCCCGGTAGCTCTTGCGATCGCCGCTGAGTGCGAATGCGGCTGCCAGCAGGAAGCGTGTATCCATTGACAAGAGACTCTGATTCGACTGATAGTACGACATCAATTCCTGCTCTCCTTTGCCGGCCAAGGCCAGGATATAGAGCGCGTAGATGGCTGTCTTGTCTGCTATCTGCCGCACGATCGCGCGGCCGTTCTCGTAACTTGTGTATCCGATCGTGCGATTTGTGTGAGCGACAGTTGACACACTGCCAAGTGCGGCACTGAGGACTCCTTCGGGAACGGCGTATCCCGCCTTCTGCGCTTCCACCAGAAAATGGGTCGCATAGACGGACGCCCAGGAATTCGAATACTCTCCTCCAGGCCAGTATGCGAAGGAGCCGTTGGTCAGCTGCATGCTGGTAATCTTGGTGATCGCCTCGTTCACGAAGTACGTCGGGCTGCCCGATTCCAGGATCGAAGGATCGAGCAATAGCGCAATATCCCGAAGATAGATCTGCGGAAATGCTTTCGACGTGGTTTGTTCGAGGCAACCATGGGGATACCCCACCAGGGATTTGAGCTCCTTCGCGAACGATGCGACCGGGAATTGGCTCACGACGATGTGACCACGCCTTCCCTCTGCATAGAACACATCCGGCACTTGTACGGTAGTGGTCGTCCCAGCCGGCGCGAATCCGTTTGCAGTCTCCATGGTGTACGGAACGATCGGTCGAATCGGAATGTCGTTCACGATCGAATAGGCATCTCCAAACGCGCGCGTCCGCACGCGGACACTCCCCTTCCCGATCCCCTCTGCTGCCTTCAGCGCAACAGCCACGAACTGTTCCTGATTCGGTCCGACTTCAAGCGACGCTGACGACTGGAGGACCGAGACAGGACCTTTTCCATCGATCTCGAACCTGAGCGTGACCGGTTTGGCGGTCGTGTTGTTTGCCGTGATCGGCATTGTCACAAGGTCACCCGGACTCATGAATCGGGGCAATCCCGGCGTGATGACGACCGGATCCGTGACCGTCATCGCCTGCGTCGTTGAACCGTACCGATCTCCTTCGCAGGCCATGGCCATCAGACGCAGCTCGCCGTTGAATTCAGGAACGTCCAGATCCACATCCGCGCTGCCGTTTGCGTCGAGCTTGACGATGCCCGACCAGAGCGAGAGCGGTTTGAATCGCCGCACGCCCAATGGATTCGCGCGCCGCGCGATCGATTCGTCATCACCGCCTCCGGTGCTGCTGGCGAGGTCACTCGGACGCTTGGATTCGGGAATAAGGTCGCGGAAGAAATCGAACGTCTCGGTGGACAACGCACGCCGTTTGTAGAAGAATCCATACGGATCCGGTGTGAGCATCCGCTTGATCTGCAGGATCCCCTCGTCCACAGCAGCAAGCGTGACCATGGCACTGCTGGTGGAAGGAACGGAAACGCGTACGCGCTGCTTGGTTCGTGGACGGATCTTCTGCGGCGCTTCAAGATTCACCGCCAATCGGTTCGACGAGTGCTCAGCGAACAACGGCATAATACCATGGCCGGCGGTCAGCGGAATCGAGAGTTCCTTCATCGACCGGAAGAGGACCGCCGAAACATAGACGTTCGGGAGATAGACATCCTTAACCGCGATGTCCATTGATGCTGTGTTTTCCTTGACCTCCAGGAACTGATGTTCGTACACGCGGTCGCGTTCCACCGTTACCAGCAATGTCCCGCTGAACGGAGTCTGAAAGAGCGCACGAGCCTTTTCGCCTGGTTCATACGATTTCTTGTCAAGCACGATGTCGACGCGGGCTTCCGGATCGATCTCAAACGAGGTCGCATCAGACGTCGCGCCGCTGTACGCATAGAACTGGAATTGCGTGTGACCGCGCTCCCGAGGATGTCGCACTCTGACGAGGTAGTCCCCCGAACGTTCCACCCGAAATGTGCACGTCGTTGGATCTCCGGTCAGCGTCACCGTCTGGGAGCTTTCCACGATCTCCCTGCGTTCCGAAACATAACGAAGCGCTCTGTTGGAGCCCTGCATTCGCAGAACGGAGTGCCATTCCTGACGGATGACCTCAACCTTCGCCGTGATTCCGCTGACAGGAGAATCAGCGGTGTCCACCGCCACGATCGAGAACCGCATGGGCGTCCGGGGACTGACATAGTAGGCGTTCGGATTCAGGAGTCCAATATAGTGCAGGCGCGGATGCGCCACAGCGGAGGCAGATGCATAAACAGGCCTGCCGGATTCATCGAACACCCCCATCCGACCTCGTGCGATCAGGACGCCGGGCGCATCCAAAGAATCCGGCATGTCGAACGTTGCTTGGAACAACCC
>JBFYQI010000403.1:0-6919 GCA_041302875.1 Ignavibacteria bacterium | reverse complement strand
GACCGCAAGCACGCGCTTCCATTTCGGATAGTTCGAGAACATCGCCACGCCCATGAAGGCAGCGGAATGAATGACGATAAACTCGAGCAGAAGCACGAGCACGAGGTACGAGACCATCTTTTCTTCGATGGCGAGGGGGGAGATCCAGGTGAGGATGTAGAGGAGCGCCATGCCGAGATCGGGAAGCGCGCCGACGCCGGCGAGCAGGCGCGGGCCGGTGCGTGGAAGAGCAGCGGGAGTCGAGGGATTCATGAGGGATTCTCCGATTCCCAAAGATGGGGAACGAAGATGAAAGACGCCAGGGGAGGAGGGCAAAGGTTCACGAATTGCTCAGAGCAGTGCCCAGAGCAAAGCCCAGAGCAAAGCCCAGAGCACAAAGCCAAGAGCCTGGAGACATGAGCACAAAGCCGAGAGCACAGAGCCTGAAGCGGAAGACAGAAGGTTTGGTCCGCGAAGGCACTGACCTAGCCAACTCTTCTGACATATGCCTTTTGACTTGCTTTCCTCCGTGGTCCTCTGTGTTCCGCTTCCAATACAGCCATTGGTTTTTGGCGAACAGCTTTTGGTGATTCGCGTTGGTTCTTGTCTGGCTCTTGTCTCTTGCGATCTTGGCATCTTGTCGCAATTAGTCAAGGTCGAACCCGGTTGTTATCCCGGTCACGTAAGTTGTTGGATATTGGTCCTTGATGCCTGTTTGGTTCTTGAGTTCTTGTGTTCTTGGCTCTTGCTCTCCTGGATCTTCACCGCAACAGTATTGCCTTCCGCACGAACACCTCTCCTCCCGCCCTCAACTGAAAGAAGTAAATCCCACTCGTCATCCCTTCCGCATTCCAGGTCACCCGATAATTCCCTGGTGTGTGACTCCGCTGAACCAACACTGCTACTTCGCGCCCCAGGAAGTCCACCACGCGAAGATCGACCTCGCTGGCGACGGGAATAGAGTAACTGACCTCAGTCGTTGGATTGAACGGGTTCGGATAATTCTGATCGACACGGTATCCCGAGGGAACTTGCTCCGCCTGCTCCGCCGTCGTTGCCGGCCCGGTGAGTAGGAACATCTTTCCAGCCGTGATGTCGCAGACATAGATCTCGCCGGACGCATCGACTCCGAACGAGGAAATATAGGACGAGGACGGAACAAGCTCCTGATTCGTCGGCGCGGATGTCCCGTCATACTCGAGCGCCCAGATGCGGCGTGAAACGTAATCACCGTACACGTACTTGCCAACCAACGAAGGAATCGCACTTCCGCGATAGACGTAACCGCCCGTGATCGAGTAGCCGAGAGAGCGATCATATTCCCAGACGGGGAGTTTCAGTCCGGTCGTGTCGCATCCCGACGACGGATCGTAGCAGAGCGTCCCCTCCATGATCCGCCAACCGTAGTTCTCCCCCTTCTGAATTATGTCGATCTCTTCGACGCGGTTCTGTCCAACATCGGCAGCCCATAGGCGATTCGTCACGGGATCGAAACTGAAACGCCACGGATTGCGAAGTCCGTATGCGTAGATCTCCTCACGCCATCCCGACGCATTGCCGACGAACGGATTGTCCGCCGGGATGCCGTACGGCTTTCCTCCCGATGTCGTGTCGACATCGATCCGCAGGATCTTCCCCAACAGCGAAGAGCGATTCTGTCCGTTGTTCTGTGGATCTCCTCCGCTCCCTCCATCTCCGAGCGCGATGTAGAGATATCCGTCCGGTCCGAACGCGACTTGTCCGCCGTTATGGTTCGTGTAGGGTTGCGCAACCTCCAGGAGCACGAGCTTGCTCGCGGAATCCGCTTTCAACGGATCGCCGGGGGTCACGCGATAGCGCGCGATGACCGAGCGCAACGGATTGTCCGCAGTGTAGTTCACGTAGAAATATCCGTTGGTTGCATACTGCGGATGGAACGCCAGTCCAAGCAATCCAAGCTCCCCTCCTGATACGATGCTGTCTTTGATATTCAGGAATTCCGACATGCTCGTCACGGTCTCGACGCCCTGGAAGACCCGGATCACCCCCGCCCGCTCAACGACGAACAACCGGCCACTGCCATCGCCGGCGTGTTGCAGGTCGACCGGCGATGAAAACAGCAGATTCGGAAATGCCGATTTCAGGCTATACTGTCCCAGCCCTTCCGCGATGTATCCAACCATTCCCAGAAGAACGACCAGCCCCGCTCTGAGCACGGTGAATCCTCTCCAGCACTTCCTCATGCGATCTTCCTCCGCTCAATCGATCTGTGATTCCCCTTTTATTCCACAATGCACTATATTTCAACGTCCTCATAGGGGATATCGTTCCAATCAATAACAGGAGGGTGTATGAAACGCGTTCTCGTTGGAGCGGTGGTCTGCTTCATTCTGTTTCAGCTTATGAGCCTGGTCGTTGACCAATGGTATCTGGCCGCTGAGTACGAAGCCGCCAAGTCCGTCTGGCGGCCGGACATGGACCGCCTCATGTGGGTCTATTTCGTCCTGAGCGCGGTCGGAAGTTTCTTCTTCGCGTTCATCTTCTCGAAGGGATACGAGGGGAAGGGATCGATCGAAGGGGTTCGCTACGGTTTCTACATCGGTGTGTGGATGAGCATGGGAATGGCGTACGGCACCTACGCTATGGTCGCCATCCCATACTCGCTCGCGGTCAAGTGGTTTCTTACAGGGATCCTGCAGTACATGATCGCCGGCTGGGTGCTCGCTATCGTCTTTGCGAGGCTTGCTCCGAAACCGACCGCGTGATCACGTTCGACTGCAAAGGCTACGTACACAACGAAGGCTGGGAGATCTCCCAGCCTTCCATGTTTTGCCCTGGTTCGAATCAGTGCTTGTGAGGGATCTTGCTCATCGCGCGCTCCGTGAGCGCTGTGATGGTGAGCGACGGATTCACCCCTGGATTTGCGGAGATGGCCGAGCCGTCGCACACGTACATGTTCTCATAGCCGAACACGCGGTTGTCCTTGTCGATCACCCCTTCCTCAGCCGTCGTTCCCATCACGCAGCCGCCAAGAATATGCGCCGTCGTCGGAATGCCCAATATCGTTTCCGTCAGCAATGCGACCGGCTTTCCATTCACCAGGGCAGCAAACTCATCCGCCAGTGCGTGCGCCGCCGGGATGAATGCCGTCGGATCCGTTCCCCGCTCCACCGTCGTTCGCAAACGGAACCATCCTTCAGAAAATCGAAGATGCGTGTCGATCGTCTGCATGAAGAGAAGGATCTGCGTTCGCTTCGCCCAGTCATCGACGAAGTATGCCCTGAAGTTCAACACCGGATGCCGCACGATGTCCGCAACAACTTTCCCCAGACGGACGAGAAGATTGCTGGCGAACACCTTCGGGGATGCAAGCACGCGCCAGAATCCCGACCCGGAGGGGTAGCGGACCGGTTCGAGGTGGCTGTTGTCGTCCGTGTGCAGGATAGAACCGATCGCGATCCCCTTCGAGAAATTTGTCTCCTTGTCGAGTGCGGTGACTCCGAGCAAGCTCTCCGAATTCGTGCGAACGCCATCGCCTACTTTGCGAGAGAGTCGCGGCAACGTCGTGCGCTGCAGCTGGAGGAACAGCTTCACCGTCCCCATCACGCCCCCCGCAAACACAATGCCGCGCGTCGTGACCGATCCATGTGGTCGGTGTAGGAAGGAGGTCGAGGAACGCCAGGCGACGGAATACCCGTCCGCACCATCCGGCGATCCCAGCGGATCGACCGACGTAACCTCCGATTCGACCTGCACCTTCACTCCGCGTTTCTCCGCGAAGTACAGATAGTTCTTGTCGAGCGTGTTCTTTGCGTTGTAGCGGCATCCGACCATGCAGCCTCCGCACAAGGTGCATCCGGCACGATCAGGACCCTCGCCGCCAAAGTACGGGTCGGGAACGGTCTTCTCCGCTTCACCGAAGAAGATCGCGACATTCGTCGCTTCAAACTCGGACTCGCGTCCCATCCGGCGAGCCAATTGCTGGAGCGTCGTGTCACCAATTTGGAGATGAGGATTCAGCGTCGCGCCGAGCATCCGTCTCGCCGTCTCGTAGAATTCGGACAATTCGGAATGCCAGTCGGCAAGATGGGACCAGGAATCGGCTGTGAAAAACTCCTTTTTCGGCACCGGGAGTGTGTTCGCATAGACAAGCGAACCTCCGCCGTATCCGACACCGGAGAGGATGGTCGCGTGGCGGAAGATGGAGATGCGGAAGATGCCGAAGAAGCGCATCAGCGGAAGCCAGAGCCAGCGGCGGAGATCCCAGTTCGTCTTTGCAAACTCGTGTGCGGCGAACCGTTTTCCCTTTTCCAACAGGAGAACCCGGTACCCTTTTTCGGTCAATCGCAACGCAGAGACGGCGCCACCGAAACCGCTGCCGATGACGACATAGTCATACTCCAACGCCACTGTGCTAGTCCTCTTCCGGGCCACCCATCATTTCCTCAAGGGGCGGCTCCTTCTTTGTGTAACCTGCGGGGACCGTGAACTCTGATTCCGAGAACGACCGCTGTTCGACCTTGGTTACGGTCGATTTCATCTGACCGAAGTCGGTTTCCATCGGGAAGCCGTCGATCTTGAACATCGCGTCGGTCAATCCCCTCATGAACCCGGGATTCATCGAGACCATGCGGCGGGAGAATGCCTCGTAATCCTTCCGGATGGCGTCGAACGCTTTGACATCCTTTGTCGTCCAGACCGTCACCAGCACGCGCTCGCCTTCTTTCACGATGTACTTCGTGCACGTGTAACCACCGATCTTTTTCGTCTCGGACGTCTTCGTAACCTTCGCTTCCGGACCTTTCTTCCCCGTCTTCCCCCCCATCATCTGTTCCATCATCTTCCGCTGTTCTTCGGGGAGATTCTTCATGTGCTCTTCCATCTCGCCCATCTGCTTGTCCATTTTCGCGGATGCCTTCTTCATCGTCGCCTCGAACTCGGCGAAGGTCATCTCCCAGTACGACTTTTCCTTCGTGTCGATCTGATAGAGCTTCTCCTTGTCCATCCGCATGACCATGAAGTCCTGGTCCTGGCCGCTGATGTGCTTCATCATCTTCGGCATGATCATAGTCTTGCTGACCATCGGTCCCCCCATCATCGGACCTCCCTCAAAGGTGCTTTCGTAGTATAGCCCCTGCGCCGCAAGGGACCCCGCCGCGAATAGCAGGATGAAGAACGTGCTGAGGATTCGTTGAGCAGTCATGTGTGCTCCTTTCCGTATGTGATCGTTTCCCATAAATGTCCGGAGTTCCGAACGCATAGCCATGATAGTAGCAATATCTTGGCGCAAATCCCAATTGCCCTTGAGAGTTTGACGAAATCCAGCGACGTTTAGAACGACATCATCAATTCCCGGAGGAAGTATGTACCGATTGCGTTTCATCCTGACAACATTCATCGTCGCCATGTGCGCCTTCGCCACCGCATTGGCGCAGGAGCCCGCAAAGAAACGGCTGAGCGCTGAACAGATCTTTCAGAATGCCGAACCGCGTCTGACGGTCCCGTTGCCGAGTATCTCGCGCTGGATCGACGATACGCATTATCTCCAGATGATCAAGAAGGAAGGGGATGAACGCCCCATGCCCTATTCTGTCGACGCCGCCACGGGCACGTCTATTCCCTACAAGGAACCCGACCTGAAGGAATACCAGGATCTCGCCGGAGCCGATTTCCCGCTCGACGATCCCGTCGCGCAGAGCGACGACAGAACCTGGTCCATCTTCAAGAAAGAGAACGACCTCTATTGCTTAGACACTCAACGCCGCACGTTCAAACGGTTGACGGAGAATGCCGCCGAAGAGAAGAATCCCACCCTTTCCCCCACCGGAACAATGGTCGCTTTCACGCGCGACAACGATCTCTTTGCCATCGACCTCGAAACGGGGAAAGAGAATCGGTACACCGCGGACGGATCCGACGTCGTGTACAGCGGCTGGGCCGCATGGGTGTATTACGAAGAGATCTTCGGACGCCCTTCGCGGTATCGCGCCTTCTGGTGGTCTCCCGACGGAAAGAAGCTCGCCTTCTACCGCTTCGATGAGACCAACGTCCCGATGTTCCCCATTTACGATGCAAAGGGTCAGCACGGAACGCTCGAACGGACGCGCTATCCCAAAGCAGGCGATCCGAATCCCGAGGTTCGTGTCGGCGTGGTCAATGTTGCGTCCGGCGTCACGACGTGGGCCGCATTCGATTCGAAGATGGACCAGTATTTCGGCACACCCTTCTGGACACCCGACGGCAAAACGCTGCTGGTTCAATGGATGCCGCGCGGTCAGGATACGCTCATTTTGTATGGTGTGAATCCTGTGACCGGGGCGAAGTCCATCGTGTACTCAGAGACACAATCAAGCTGGATCGACTGGTTCGAATCGCTCGAGTTCCTTAAGGACAAGGCGAGCTTCGTTCATCTGTCGGACAAGGATGGATGGGCGCACCTGTATCTTCACTCCACGTCAGGAAAACCGGTCACGCGGCTCACGCAAGGACCGTGGACGGTGACGAACATCGTCAACGTGAACGAGGACGACGGCTTCGTGTATTTTTCCGCACGGAAGGAGGCGTCCACCCGAACGGATCTCTATCGCGTAAAGCTCAACGGGAAAGGATTGATGCGTCTGACCTTCGGCGCTTTCACGCACAACATCAACATGTCGCCGAAGGGATCGTACTTCATCACCTCCTACTCAAACACCACGACCCCGACGCGGATGGCGCTCGTGAACAACCGCGGGAAGGTGGTGCGCGAACTGGGTGACAGCAAGGCGCCGGCATTCGATGAGTATCAGATCACACGAACGGAACTCACGTCCATTCGCACATCGGATGGATACGACCTCCCGGTCCAGATCACGATGCCGACCGACTTCGATCCGGCGAAGAAGTATCCCGTTCTTATCAGCGTGTACGGCGGACCGAACTCCGGCACGGTGTTCGACGGCTGGAGAGGGATCGGCAATCA
>JBFYQI010000393.1:0-4455 GCA_041302875.1 Ignavibacteria bacterium | reverse complement strand
TATCTTGCCTATCTCAGCACGAATCTCGAATTCGACACGCCTCTCCTGCGCTACGGCTACACGTCAATGACGACGCCGAACTCAGTGTATGATTACAACGTGGAGACTCGGGAGAGGATCCTGCTCAAACGCGATGAAGTCCTCGGCGGTTTCGATTCGAACAACTACGTGACTGAGCGCCTCTCGGCTCCGGCGAAAGACGGAAAGATGGTCCCGCTCTCGATCGTGTACCGGAAGGGACTGAAGAAGGACGGCACGAATCCCCTGCTGCTCTATGGATATGGCTCCTACGGCGCCAGCATGGATGCCTCGTTCAGCTCCCCCCGCCTCAGTCTGCTCGACCGGGGATTCGTGTACGCCATCGCCCATGTTCGGGGTGGTGAAGAACTTGGCCGGTCCTGGTACGAGGACGGGAAGATGCTGAACAAGAAGAACACCTTCACCGATTTCATCGCCTGTGCGGAACATCTCGCAAACGAGAAGTATGCATCTTCCGACAAGATGTTCGCCCTGGGCGGAAGTGCAGGCGGACTCCTCATCGGCGCCGTCGTCAATATGCGACCCGATCTGTTCAAAGGGGTCATCGCCGCCGTTCCGTGGGTGGATGTCGTCACAACAATGCTTGACGCGACCATCCCGCTGACAACCTCAGAATACGATGAGTGGGGCAATCCGAACAAGAAGGAATACTACGACTACATGCTTTCATACTCCCCGTACGACAACGTCGAAGCGAAGGCTTATCCGAACATGCTCGTCACGACAGGGCTCCATGATTCGCAGGTGCAATACTTCGAACCCGCGAAATGGACCGCTAAACTGCGCGCGATGAAGACCGACAACAACCTCTTGCTTCTCCAGACGAGGATGGAAGCCGGCCATGGTGGAGTATCCGGGCGGTATCGGCAATACCGGGAGACCGCGTTTCAGTACGCCTTTCTGCTGGACTTGGTGGGGATCAACGACTAGCGTGCCGAGAACGGGCTGACAACGAGCAAGAGAGGGAGGCAAAGGAAGGACTGCAAATGGAGCTGGCGGTCGGATTTGAACCGACGACCTGCGGTTTACGAAACCGCTGCTCTACCACTGAGCTACGCCAGCGTCATTTCTTCGTTTCTAAGACGAAAACGGCGCATTTTCTGCGCCGATACATCGTGACTAATATACCAAATATTCCATCTCATCGCAACTGGATTTTGTGACATCAGAACTTGACTCTTGAACCGGCCGAGTGTACCATTCACTCGCATGACATTGGCATCGGTCCCAGATGATTTCGTCCACCAATTGTCGGAGGCACGGATGAAGCAGCTGAACACCCCGAATCCCAAACTGTCAAAACCGGATCGCATCACGCAACGGAAGCTCGCGATCCTCGATCCGCGGTTCAAACAAAAGGAACAAAACACCAAGCGATTCAAGATCGGGCAAAGCGTCACCGCAGGACACGTCCGCGGCGGTCATTCGTTCCATTAGATCCCGAGATGTAGCTTCGCACCCGAAGAACGACAAGACACAAACGAGTGCGAAACAAAAACAAGGCCTCTCCTCTCGGAGGGGCCTCTTCATATTCTCCCGACTGCTTCTCACTACAAGCCTACGACCGCGACCTCCGTAACAGAATGAGTGTCGTGTCATCTTTCAACTCAGTCCCCTCGCGAAATGAAGTCATCGATTGCACCAGACGATCCCTGATCGACCGAATCGATTCCTCCTGAAATGCCTCCAGGATCGCCGTCAGCCGTTCCAGTCCGAATTGGCGCCCGGAGCGGTCTTCCGTCTCGAGCAATCCATCGGAATAGAGCACCAGCATATCCCCGGGCTCCAACTGCACTTCGACGATGTCGGCAAGGTCCTCAAATCCCTTCGTTCCGTTCACGCCGTTGTTCGCATGCGTCATACCGATCGCCACACCCCTCGACTCCAGCATCTGCGTCTTTCGCTCCCGCGAACGAAACAGCATCGCCGGGGGATGTCCGGCGCGACAGCACACGACCCGTCCGTCCGGGTGAACATGAGCCATGCCGACCGTGAGGAAGTAGCCCCTTCGCATCTGCTGATATAGGTATCCGTTGAGCCGTCCGAGCAAATCCCGAGGATCGCCGGCGGTCCGCGCGAAGAGCTGCAGGGCCGTCTGTGCTTTCACCGCGTAGAGCGCAGAGGAGATCCCCTTGCCGGACACGTCACCGACGACGGCCATCGTGCTCTTGTCTGGAAGCGGAACGAGGTCGAGGAAATCCCCGCCGACGTCCCGAGCCACTTCGCTCAGCATCGACACTTCGTAGCCGTCGACGACGACCTGCTCGGACGGAAGCAATCCCTCCTGGATGCCGCGTGCGACGGCAAGTTCATCCCGCGTCAACAGCTTTTCTGCGACCTCCATCGCCAACAGGAAACTGACGGCAATGAACGCGATGAACATCTCACCAAAGGACTGCTGACCATAGCCGACGAGAAAGAGGAGGAGCGAGAGCGCGTACACGAACCGCCGCGCTGGCGTGAGCTTCGAGAGAAAGGCCCGGAAGAGATACCCGGCAAGCTTGAGATAGCGGAAAATGGGACGCCGCTCCGATTCAACGGAAGATGCATGACGGAGATAGAATTCATACATCCCGCGGGTCTCGTCCGTGAGCAACCGTTCGAACTCCGAGCGCGTGAGTTCGCCGGTGACCATGCGGATCAAATCCTGGAAGAACCGAAATGTTGTGGAGGCCATGGAGTCGTGATTCGCTGTCACATCGCCGGAGAAATGGATGCCATCATAGGGTATACGAATGCGCGTGTGGAAAGATGCCCGCGGTCATTCTGCACGTTCGATCGTCTTCCAGGGAAGCACATACCCCTCGCCTGTCAGTTGTTCCCGGTGCTGGTCGACGAATTCCCGGAGTGCTTCGGCAGAGATCGCTTCCGCTACCCCAAATTCGACATCCGTGCGGCGCTCCACGAAGAGATCACCGCGGTACGGCAGCGAAGGATCGGCTTCTATTCCCTCCCCTTCCCGCGACGGTGTCACCACGTACTCGACGTTCCCCTTCGCTGCCCGCACCAGGCCGACCAGTTCGAAATTCGGGACGCCATCGCGCACGGCCAGCACAATGCCGCCGCTGTATCCCCGACGATGGCCTGAATCCAGATAGAACGATCCGCGCCGGTCCCGGTTAGGACTGCTCACGATCGCCTTCGTGACCATCCGATGTCCGGACGGGTACCCGAATATGTAGACAAATGCTCCCCACTCCAGTTCTTTGGCGTTGCCAAGCGGATAAGTGAGCGCGCGGTTCTCGACCGCCAGTGGCTGAACGAACTTCCTTCCCACGACCGCGAGGTCCGCTCCCCGATCCTTCACAAGGACTTGCAGTTGCGACATCCCCTGCACTCCAGCGATGTAGAACTCCTCCCGTTCTTTCACCGCACACGACTGCACATAGGGCGTCGGACGTCGATCGGCCCCGGCGTAGTATGTCACGACGGTATCAGGGAAATCGATAATATGGGCACACGTCAGCATTGCGATGCTGAATCTGCTGGATGCGACGATCGCCGCGCTGCCGGAGGACGTGCGATTGAGGAACACGACCCGTTCCGCCTTCTCGTGAACAAATGGCTCTGCGAGTTGCTCACGCGTGATCCTCGCCTCGGGTGCGAACACGAAGTTCCGGTAATAGGCGATCGCATTCAGCATACGCACAGACTCCGAGATCTCCTCGAGTTGTTGCGAGCATCCCTTATACGGGAACTCGGAGTCGTACTTCCCGTCGAGGAGCGTTGGATACACCTCCCGATAGACCAGGGATGTGCAGGACAGGGACACGACCGCCATCGCTGCGCACAGAGTGAACATCCACGATCGAGCACTCATAATCGCACTCCTTCCGTTCGAACGCTTCATTCCGCTTCTGCCCATCAGAACACGATGAAGGGGATGTGACAGAGAGCCCACAGCGCATACCGTTGGATCGCCAGTCGACGCGCATCTTCCGCCAGTACGGCGAAGTAGACCCCCTTCGCGATCGTGTTGCTCATCGTCGAGAGGATGATCGCTGCGACCATAACAGCGGCCGTCGTCCCCGAGCCTTGAAGAAGCGAGAGGATGAACGGCGTGATATCGCCGAATCCGACCACCGCGGAGAGCACCAACAATCCCGAATCGCCGATCGTCCGGAGGACGAACCCTGTCACCACAGACAGCAGAACGAACAAGATCGCAAAGCCCAGAGCGGGGCGGATCTCAAACGGGTTCTGCAATTCCGGGATCTCCTCGTGACCATCGGATCGATGACGCCGCGGGATCCATGACGAGAACGCGAACCCGATCAACGACAGTCCGACAAGACGGTACCAGAGCCCGGGCAACGCCGACGGCGTGATCAACCAGACGAGGACCAGCAGTCGCAGATACATCATGCTCGCCGCAAGCAACGCCGCCCGGAGTGCGCTCTCACTCCGCTCCGGATG
>JBFYQI010000384.1:0-2840 GCA_041302875.1 Ignavibacteria bacterium | reverse complement strand
ACCGATGAGAAGATGCCTGGCGGAAGCCGGGCATTTTTCGTTTTATGGAGGTCGCGAGTTCGAGGACCGCTCGCCCAGAGAGTCCCGTAGGGACGAACGGGGTCGGTCCCGCTAGAAACGGGGAAATGCTGAATCGGGGAAGTGAGGAAAGTAACAGAGTACCGATGAGAAGATGCCTGGCGGAAGCCGGGCATTTCTGTTTTCTAGACTGATGCCGATTCATTGACTCTCGCCTGTTTCTCCGATACCTTACCTACGTCTCCTCTTCGTGCGGACTTCGCGAAGGGATTCCTCGAGACATCCTCGACATTGAAAAGGAGCCTCTCACCATGTCATCTCCATCCTCCCTCAGCCGCCGTTCACTTCTCAAAGTCCTCAGCTCTGCGATTGCCGGAACGTCATTGAGTGGCCTCATGCCAAGTCGTTCCTCGGCGCAGGAGCAGCCCGCCAAACCAAAGACGAACGTCGCCGATGCAGCCAAACAGCCTAGAACCCCCGGCTCCATGCCCGGGAAGTTTCCCGGGAAGGTTGTCCTGGCGCGGGATGAAAAGGCCTGGACGAATGATGCACCTGACGTCCAGGTTCTTGATCGCATGCTGGAGGGAACGCTCCTTGCCCTGACCGGCGCGTCGAACGTCGGCGCCGCATGGAGGGAGTTCGTCACGCCGGATGACATCATCGGACTCAAGGTGAATCCCGTGGCGGGCAAGCTTCTCAGCACAAGCCCCCAGATCGTTCATGTCATCATTTCGCAATTGGAGAAGGCAGGGATCCCCCGGAAGAACATCGTCATCTGGGACCGGCGCGAGTTCGAGATGCATGAGACCGGATTTACTGCGGATGCATTTCCCGGCATCCGCATCACCGGGACGGAACGGAAAGACGCCAACGGTTCTTTCCGCGACAAGGATGGGGTCCTCTACAGCGAAGCAGTTATCGACCGGGACTGGTACTATTGGGCTGACGTTGAGGAAAAGTACGACGAGGAGACATTCCCCTACATGGTGAACGAGGGAACGCACTCGTACTTCACCGGTATCTGCACCAAAGAGCTCACCAAGATCATCAACGTCCCGATCCTGAAGAATGCCGGATCATCCGTCACACTCTGCATGAAGAACCTGGCATTCGGCGCGGTCACCAACACGTCGCGCCTCCATAAGACGCTCTGGCACGAAACCTGCGCGGAAGTGCCTGCGTTCGCTCCCCTGCGCGATAAGGTGGTCTTGAATATTGTGGACGGCGTGAAAGGATGCTACCAGGGAGGTCCCGGGGCCAATCCGCAGTTCATTACGACATTCAATACCGTTCTGGTGGGAACAGATCCCGTTGCGGTGGACCGGATCGGATACGACATCATCCTGAAGAAACGGCTCGAAGAGAAGATCCAGAAGGAAGAGAATCCGAAGGCACGTACGTTCATGGATCTATCAGAAAAGCTCGGACTAGGAATAGCCGATGTCGGGAAGATCGATGTTACGACGGTTTAGTGTTTTGCTCCGATTGCTTGCGCTGCTCCCCGTTCTTGTCGTCGCGCAGTCTGACTTGCCCCTCTTCGCTCCGGGAGACATTCCCGGGCTCGAGATCCTGCGTTCGCAGACGTATGCGGGGAAGGCTCTCTACGGTTACATCAATGGAGGTGCGGACCTCTATCACGAATACGGCTTCGATCGGCTCACCGTGCAGGTGCTACGACTCGGCGAAGAGATATTCCACACCGAGATCTTTCGCATGTCTGACCCTGCGGGGGCATTCGGGATCTTTTCCGTCTCGCGTGGTGATTGCGTGCCCGACGATTCACTCCCTCGCTCGTCATGCATTTCCCCATACGCGATTCAGTGGGCGCAATCACAGTATTTCGTGAGGATCGCGAACGAAACCGCATCGCCCGGCGCACAGGCTGGTGTGATCCGGCTCGCTCGGTCAATATCGAAGAAGATCACGGGAGAGAACTGGAAACTCCCTCCCAATCTGACAGCCGCAGGAGCCACGGAACAGACGCTCCTGCTCGCTCGGGGTATCCTGGGAATGCAGAACGGATTCGACCAATGGAGCCGTCTGCTGGAAGGACTTAAAAACTTCGAAGCCACAATCTTTTCGCGTGAAGACTCCACTGGGCAGACTGTCGTAGGGGAATTCCGCTTCGCGACCGATGCGGACCGGGAGCACTTCTCCCGCTTGTTCTCCGGCAAACGGACGTTCCAGCGTTCGTTTCATACTATCGACCACCGGCTGCTTGTCCTAGACTCGGACGCGCCCGCTGATTCGTTGTGGTCGAGGCTCGTGAAGTCCCCTTAGTCGCCTGCTCCCACGCTGCAATCCTGTGGGAAGCCGGAAGCCACACGAGTGGCATCTATTTCTGTCGCCTTGTCATAGGGGGCGACACGCAAACGATCCGCATGCTTCTCCTCCGTTGACATTGAACCGTCGCTTGCGTATCCTGTAATTGCCCACCGTAATGGAGGATCGAGCATGCCCACCATTCTTGTCGTCGACGACGATCCCGCGACGTTGCTCGCCGTCCGGGAAGCGCTGAAGCGTTCCGGCTTCGATACAGCGGGTGCGGAAGACGGTCCGACGGCGCTGGAGTACGTTCGCAACGAGCGCCCAGACCTCATCATCTGCGATGTCGAAATGCCCGGCATGACAGGCTTCCAGTTCCAAGACGCTTTGAACGCCGATTCGGACTTCAAGTCCATTCCCATCATCTTTCTTACCGGCAACAGCGATGCGATCGAGGGCCGCCTCGGGCGGGAAATGACCGGGGACGAGTTCATCGAGAAGCCGTTCTCCTTTTCCAAACTGCTCGCGGTCATCACGGCACACCTCAACCGCTTTCC
>JBFYQI010000355.1:0-3302 GCA_041302875.1 Ignavibacteria bacterium | reverse complement strand
TGTGCCGATCCTGGAGTCTGCATCCTCCAAGAAGGCAGGAAAGGACTTCGGGGTCGGAATGAATCCTGAGTTCCTGACGGAAGGACAAGCGGTTGCGGACTTCATGAATCCCGATCGGATCGTGTTGGGGGGAATCGATGACCGGAGCATCGACCAACTTGCGATGCTGTATGACGGATTCGTGGATGTCCAGAAGCTCCGGACGAACACGCGAACAGCGGAAATGATCAAGTATGCCTCGAACGCGTTGTTGGCAACGATGATCTCATTCTCGAACGAGATCGCAAATCTTGGATCCGCGCTCGGCGGCATCGATGCCGTTGAAGTGATGAACGGAGTCCAGGCTTCAGCGTATCTCACACTTCAGGGACCGGCGGCAAAAGGAGTGAAAGCGCCGATCAGTTCGTTCTTGTACGCGGGATGCGGTTTCGGAGGGAGTTGCCTGCCCAAGGACGTGAGCGCATTGATTGCACATGGCGAGCATGCGGGCTTGGAAATGCCTCTATTGCGCGCGGTCATCAAGACGAACAAGGAGCAACCCGGGAAGATCCTCGATCTCCTTCGCACCCGATTCCCGTCGTTGGCGGGCTTGCGTATCGCCGTGCTGGGATTGGCGTTCAAGCCGGATACAGATGACATGAGGGAATCTCCGGCGATACCGATCATTCGCTCATTGCGCGCGGCAAATGTCGTCGTGACTGCGTATGATCCCGTTGCGATGTCCGAAGCGAAACGGATCTTCGCCAGCGACGGAATCGCGTTTGCCTCCACTCTCAAGGAGTGCGTGCAGGGAGTCGATGCCGTCGTCCTGGTGACTTCATGGAATGAGTTTGAGGGTTTGCCCGCTCTCCTCAAGGAAATGCCCACACAACCTGTGGTCGTCGACGGCCGGCGCATGCTTCGGAAGAGCTCCGTCGACAATTACCTTGGAATAGGGCTCTGATGTTGAGCGGGAGAGAAATGCACTGATGTTTCACGGAAGCGAGAAAGAACGCATGAAAACCGGAGATTGGGAGATCGGCCTCACCTGTCGCTACTGCGGCGCACCACTTCGACGGACGTTTGTCGACCTCGGCATGTCACCACCATGCCAAACACACATTGCCGTTGAGCAGCTCAATCAGATGGAACGGTTCTATCCGCTTCATGCCTTCGTCTGCGAATCGTGTTTCCTGGTCCAGCTGGGCGAGTACGTCACTCCGGAGGAGATTTTCACGGAATATGCGTACTTCTCATCCTACTCGGATAGTTGGCTGAAGCATGCCAAAGACTATACCGACGCGATGGTTGGGCGATTTGGCCTTGGCAAGCAAAGCCAGGTGGTCGAACTCGCGAGCAACGACGGATATCTGCTCCAGTACTTCGTCGAAAAGGGAATTCCGGTATTGGGAGTAGAACCAGCCGCAAACGTCGCGCAAGCGGCGATCCAGCGCGGCATTCGAACCGTCATCAAGTTCTTCGGCCGAGAGACAGCTCGCGCTCTCCGCGCGGAGGGCGAAGGCGCCGATCTTCTGCTGGGAAACAACGTGCTCGCGCATGTCCCGGACCTGAATGACTTCGTTGGCGGGATGAAGATCCTGCTGAACAAGCAAGGGGTGATCACGATGGAATTTCCCCACTTGGTACGGCTGATGGACGAGAATCAGTTTGACACGATCTACCATGAACACTTTTCATATTTCTCGTTCACGACGGTGATTCAGGTCTTTGCGACGCAGGGGTTGACCATGTTCGATGTGGACGAGATTCCGACGCACGGCGGCTCGCTTCGTATTTACGTTCGCCATGCCGAGGATGGATCCAAACCGGTCTCGCCGCGTGTGAAGGAGTTGATCGATCGCGAGGAACAATGGGGAGTGAAGCGGCTCGAAACGTATGAGGCATTCGCAGAGCGAGTGAAGGCGACAAAGAGAAACATCCTCACGTTCCTCGCACAGGTGAAGGCCGAAGGCAAGACTGTCGTCGGATATGGTGCGCCGGGGAAAGGAAATACGCTCCTCAATTATTGCGGGATACGATCCGATTTCCTTGACTACACGGTCGACCGCAATCCGTACAAACAGGGCAAATTTACACCCGGTACACACATCCCCATTCATGATCCCGAAAGGATCAAGGAGACCAAGCCGGACTATGTCTTTATCCTCCCCTGGAATTTGCGTGATGAGATCGTGGAGCAGCATGCCTATATTCGTGCATGGGGGGGGAAGTTCATCATCCCGATACCTGAAGTCAAGGTTGTCTGATGGCAGTCGGGCCCGGATCCATACCATATCTTGAGGCGAGCGCACACCCGGATGTCGGTGCGGAGCTCCTTGGAGCGATCGAATCGCTGTATCCGATCTGTCGGAGCATCACGGGAGATGGGGTTCGGGCAACGCTGAACATCCTGAAACGAAGTGTCCCGATCGAACTCCGCGAAATCCCGACGGGCACGCCGGCGTTTGATTGGACGGTCCCTCGGGAATGGAACATTCGCGATGCGTACATCAAGGACGCGAGTGGCAATCGTGTCGTCGATTTCCGGTCTCTCAATCTCCATGTGGTGAACTACAGCATTCCTGTAAAGTGCAGGTTGTCGCTTCAGGAACTTCGCCCCCATCTCCATACGTTACCTGAGAGGCCGGATTGGGTCCCATATCGGACCGCGTATTACAGGGATGATTGGGGATTCTGTCTGACCCATCGTCAGCTCATGGCGATGCCAGAAGGGGAATATGAAGTCTGCATTGATTCTTCGCTTCAGGATGGTCACTTGTCGTATGGTGAGATCCTGATCAAAGGCGAAACCGACGATGTCGTTCTCCTCTCTGCCCATATCTGTCATCCTTCATTGTGTAACGACAACCTGTCAGGGATCACCCTCGCGACGAAGATCGCGCAGACTCTGTTGCCTCTGAATTTGCGGTATTCCTATCGATTCATCTTCGCTCCGGCCACGATCGGTTCGATCGTTTGGCTTTCGCAGAACGAGGCTATTGTCAAGCACATCAAACATGGACTGGTGCTTGCGTGTTTGGGAGATGCCGGAAAGTCGACGTACAAGCAGAGCAGAAGGGGCAACGCTGAAATCGATAGGGCGGCTGCGGTCGTCCTGAGAGACTCGAAGCAAGACCACAGGGTGGACGCCTTCCTTCCGTATGGGTACGATGAACGACAGTACTGTTCTCCCGGATTTGACCTCCCGGTCGGCAGCCTGATGAGAACCCCGAACGGGCGTTTTCCGGAATATCATACGTCGGGTGACAACATTGCTTTCATGGATGTCGGGTCGCTGACAGACTCATTCGTCAAAGTGCTCT
>JBFYQI010000349.1:0-5840 GCA_041302875.1 Ignavibacteria bacterium | reverse complement strand
GGGATTCGCCATTGCAAACACGACCGGCTTGGCGGCCATCGACTTGATCATTTCGGGCGTGACGATATCCTTGACGGAAACGCCGCAGAACACGTCGGCACCCTTCATTGCATCGGCGAGCGTGCGGGCCTTTGTATCGACCGCAAAGTATTCCTTGTACGGGTTCATCCCCTCGGTGCGTCCCTTGTAGACGACTCCCTTGGTATCCACGAGGAGCATGTTCTCCCGTTTCACGCCGAGTTTCTCGTACAACTTCGCGCATGCGATGCCGGCCGCGCCAGCGCCGCTGAACACCACGCGTACCTCGCCGATCTTCTTGCCGGTCAGTTCGCATGCATTGACGAGCGCTGCACCGCTGATGATGGCCGTGCCATGCTGGTCGTCGTGGAACACCGGGATGCTCATCGTCGCCTTCAGCTTCTCTTCAATATAGAAGCACTCCGGCGCTTTGATATCTTCCAGGTTGATGCCGCCGAAGGTCGGCTCAAGCATCTGGACCGCGCGGACGATCTCGTCCTGATTATGCGAATTCAGTTCAATGTCGAAGACGTCGATGTCGGCGAACCGCTTGAAGAGCACGCCTTTTCCTTCCATTACCGGCTTGCCGGCCAGCGCACCAATGTCGCCCAAGCCGAGGACCGCCGTCCCGTTCGAGACAACCGCGACCAGATTTCCTTTGGCGGTGTAGCGGTAAGCATCTTCGGGATTCGCTTCGATCTCGCGACACGGTTCCGCAACACCCGGTGTGTAGGCGAGCGAGAGATCGCGCTGGGTCTGACAAGGCTTGGAAGAAATAACCTCGATCTTTCCGCGACGTCCAGTCGAATGGTAATCGAGTGCTTCTTGCTTGCGAATCATGGAATCCTCCGTTGTGGGGAGTTCTTCGGTGAGAACGGATGTGGGGAAACGGATTGCGCTTGAGTATACAGAGTTTTGGACCGTAAAGCAACGCGCGGCGTTGCGGGTCCGGCAGCGGAGACGAACCGAAGCGGGAAGAACCGAAACCGGCCGGGCGTACCCTAGGGATGGGCAGCCCGGACCCGCTCGGCCTTGGCAGTACAGGAAGAACAGAGTTCCGCTGTGGGATCTTTCTTGAGGTGGGCGGGAGAGATGCGTCCGCCGCAGGCGATGCAGATGCCCGGCGTTCGTTCCTCCGGATGCCGAAGAGACTGCTCCAGCAACCAGGACTCCGTCCCTTCGCGAACCATGTGGCCGCAGACGGCTGTGGGATCGGATTCGCACGGTTTGACGGGTTGATCACAGACGGAGCACACGAACTCCTTCCCATCCGCCATCGAACGGACGAACGGTGTCTGCTCGATCGCCGTCAGGTTCACATTCAGCGCCCGTAGGAGATCCTTCTTGGGAGTTCGTTTCTGCGTCTGTTTTTTCCGCACCATTCCGCCCTTTCGCCTCAACCAACGTCACACGGCTTAGACCAACACCTGAAACCGATTCAGTGCTTTCATGTAGTTCGCACGTTCATACGCCGACGGATTGGCGAGGGACTTGTGGCTCATGCTTCCCTTCATCTGTTCGATGGAGACGTATTCATGTTCCATCATCCACTTCTCCAGGCCCTTCAGCACTTTCGTCGCATGTTGCGGTCCGTGCATCAGCAGCGCGGAGCACATCATCGTCACGTCGGCGCCGACCATCGTCAGCTTCAACACATCCTCGTGTGTATGGATGCCGCTCGACGCCGCCAGGCTCGCCTTCACGGTTCCGCGCAGGATGCCGATCCAACGCATCGGCAGGCGGTTGTCGTTGGAGTCGCTCAGCGTCACGCCGGGTTTCACGTCGAGCTCATCGAGGTCGATGTCGGGCTGATAGAACCGGTTGAAGAGCACGAGCCCGTCGGCGCCTTCCTTCACCAGGCGTTCGGCCACATTGGCGAGCGAGCTGAAGAACGGACTGAGCTTCATCGCAACGGGGATCTTCACCGCCTTGCGGACATGCCGCAGAATCTCGATGTACCGGAGTTCCACATCGCCCCCCTCCAAGCCGCCCTGCGTCGGGATGTAATAGACGTTGAGCTCGATGGCATCGGCTCCCGCCTGTTCCATCTTCTTCGCATGGTCGATCCAGCCGCCGTCGGTCACGCCGTTCAGGCTGGCGATGATCGGGATACTGACGGCCTTTTTCGCCTTCGTGATGAGGTCCAGGTACTCATCCGGACCCAGATTGTATTCGCCGGCGTCCGGAAAGTACGATAACGCTTCGGCGAAGCTTTCCGTTCCATACGAGCGGTAGTGCTCAAGCGCCTCGGCTTCATGCGTCAGCTGTTCCTCGAACAGCGAATACATGACCACCGCGGAGATGCCCGCATCTTCCATCCGGCGGATCGAATCGAGCGACTTGGACAGCGGGCTCGCCGACGCGACCACAGGGTTCTTCAGTTTCAAGCCAAGATATGTCGTTGAGAAATCCATGGAATCCGTCCTCCGCGGTGACTAGTTCGTCGTGGTCGCTGTTGGTTTGGCGCTGTCGGTCTCTTCATGGGCCAGCTGGGTATACATTGCCCAGCGGACCTTGATGTCCTCTTGCGCCTGTTTCAGAAGCTCGCGTGCCCGTTCCGGATGCGATTTCGTGAGCACGTTAAAGCGGGTTTCGAGCGAGGTGAAGTCGGCGATCGAACCCTTCGGGTCCTTCGAATCCAGTTTGAAGGGGTTCTTCCCTTCCTTCAGGAGTTCGGGGTTGTACCGGAAGAGGGGCCAGTAGCCGGTCTCGACGGCGATCTTCTGGTTGGTCATGCCGCGCGCCATGTCGATACCGTGCGCAATGCAGTGCGAGTATGCGATCACGATGGATGGGCCGTCGTACGCTTCCGCTTCGATGAACGCGCGCACCGTTTGCGCATCGCTGGAGCCCATCGCCACGCGGGCGACATAGACGTTGTTGTACATCATCGCCATCAGTGCGAGGTCCTTCTTTGCCGTCGGCTTGCCGGCTGCCGCGAACTTCGCCACCGCCGCACGCGACGTGGCTTTGGACATCTGGCCGCCGGTGTTCGAATAGACCTCCGTATCGAGGACCAAGATGTTGACATTCTTGCCCGACGCGAGAACGTGGTCCAGTCCGCCGTAGCCGATGTCGTACGCCCATCCGTCGCCGCCCATGATCCAGATGCTCCGTTTCACGAGGTGCTCGGCAATGCTGAGCAGGCGTTTTGCCTCGGGAGTGTTCATTGCACCGAGCTTCTTCTTCAGCAATGCAACGCGCTCACGCTGCTCATAGATTCCCGCTTCGTCCTTCTGGTCGGCCTTGAGAATGGCGTCGGCAAGGTCGCCGCCGATCTCGTTCGCCATCTTCTGCACCAGTTCCCGCCCCATCTCGTTCAGCTTGTCGACCGTGAGGCGCATGCCGAACCCGAATTCCGCATTGTCCTCGAACAGCGAGTTCGACCATGCAGGACCGCGTCCATTGGCATCGACCGCCCATGGGGTTGTCGGGAGGTTGCCGCCATAGATGGAGGAACATCCCGTCGCATTGGCGACGATCGCCCGATCGCCGAAGAGTTGGCTGACGAGTTTCACGTAGGGCGTTTCTCCGCAGCCGGAGCAGGCTCCGGAGTATTCGAACAGCGGACGGAGGAATTGCGATCCCTTCACCGTATCGACCTTCACCGTGCGGCGATCGACCTCGGGAATACCGAGGAAGAACTCGTAGTTCGTCCGCTCGGTTTCGCGAATGGGAGGCTGGGGCTTCATGTTGATCGCCTTCACCTTCACTTCCTTCTTGCTCTTGGCCGGACAGACCTCGACGCAAAGGCTGCAGCCGGTGCAGTCCTCCGGCGCCACTTGGATCGTGTACTTCATCCCCTTGTACTCGCCCCCCTTGAAGTCGACGGTCTTGAAGGTCTCGGGCGCATTCGCCAGCGCGGCCGGCTCGAACACCTTCGCTCGGATCGCCGCATGGGGACACACGAGCACGCACTTGTTACATTGGATGCAGATGTCCGATTCCCACACGGGAATTTCAAGCGCGATGTTCCGCTTTTCCCATTGGGCACTCGCGACGGGGAATGTGCCGTCGATCGGCATTGCGCTGACCGGCAGGCTGTCTCCCTTGCCCGCGATGATGCGAGCGGTCACATCCTGAATGAACTTCGGCGCCTTTGCGGAAACGACCGGCGGCATTTCGATGGTGCTCGTGACACTGCCGGGGACCTTCACTTCGAACAGGTTCGCCAACGTCTGATCGACCGCCTGGTAATTCTGCTGGACGACCGCTTCTCCCTTCTTGCCGTACGTCTTCTTGATCGCGTTCTTGATCGCCGCGATCGCCTCGTCCTTGGGCAGAACGCCGGAGATGGCGAAGAAGCAGGTCTGCATGATGGTGTTGATGCGCGCGCCCATGCCGGTCTTCTTGGCGACTTCGTATGCATCGATCACATACAGCTTCAGCTTCTTGTCGATGATGGACTGCTGGATATGCTTCGGCAGATGATTCCACACGTCATCGGGACCGTAAAGCGAATTCAACAGGAACACCCCACCCTGGGCCGCCGTCTCGAGAACGTCAAGCTTCTCGAGGAAGAACCATTGATGGCATGCGATGAAGCTGGCCTGGTTGATGAGATAGATGGACCGGATCGGCCGAGGACCGAACCGGAGGTGGGAGGTCGTTGTCGAACCGGACTTCTTGGAGTCGTAGACAAAGTACCCTTGAGCGTGGTTCGGCGTGTCCTCACCGATGATCTTGATGGAGTTCTTGTTGGCGCCGACCGTGCCGTCTGCCCCGAGACCGTAGAACAGGGCGCGAACGACGTCCGGTTTCTCGACGCTGAACATCGGATCGTACGGCAGCGAGGTGTGCGTCACATCGTCGTCGATGCCGACGGTGAAGTGATTCTTCGGTACGGTCTTTCCGAGTTCGTCGAACACCGCCTTGACCATCGACGGCGTGAATTCCTTCGACGACAATCCATATCGTCCGCCGACGATCTTCGGCATCGTCTTCATCGGCATCGTGCCGGCCGTCTGGGCTTCGACGAACGCATTCACGACATCCAGATAGAGGGGCTCGCCGGTGGCGCCGTATTCCTTCGTGCGGTCGAGTACCGCGATCGACTTGACCGTCGCGGGGAGGGCTTTCAGGAAATGCTCGATGGAGAATGGACGATAGAGACGAACCTTCAGCAATCCAACCTTTTCCCCTTGTTCGTTCAGATGCTCGACGGTCTCGTGAGCGGTCTCGGAGCCCGAGCCCATCATGATGATGACACGTTCGGCATCCTTCGGACCGACGTACTGGAACAGCTGATATTCCCGGCCGACGATCTTTGCGAACTTCTGCATTGCACGCTCGACGATCCCGGGAACCGCGGTGTAGAACACGTTCGCAGCTTCCCGCGCCTGGAAGAAGACGTCAGGATTCTGCGCGGTCCCACGCAACACCGGGTGCTCGGGAGAAAGCGCACGTTCACGATGCTTCTGAATGAGTGCATCGTCGATCATGGCGGCAAGGTCGGCGTCGGACAACTGCTCGATCTTCATCACCTCATGCGAGGTCCGGAAGCCGTCGAAGAAGTGGATGAACGGCACGCGTGCTTCGAGCGTCGCCGCCTGCGAGATGCAGGCGAAGTCCATCACCTCTTGCACGCTGTTCGAGGAAAGCATCGCCCATCCCGTGGACCGGGTCGACATCACATCGCTGTGATCGCCGAAGATGGAGAGCGCATGCGTTGCCACCGTCCGGGCCGCGATGTGGAAGACGGTCGGAGTCAGTTCCCCGGCGATCTTGAACATGTTGGGGATCATCAGCAACAATCCCTGCGACGCCGTGAACGTGCACGAGAGCGCGCCGGTCTGGAGCGCACCGTGGACCGCGCCGGCGGC
>JBFYQI010000300.1:0-2739 GCA_041302875.1 Ignavibacteria bacterium | reverse complement strand
CACGCCGAAAATGGTACTGTCATCGATCTGCTCGTGCGGGAAGCGCTCGCGGCGGGAAACACTTCTCCGGTTTATCATGCACTGACCCGCCCCCCGGTGACAGAAGCGGAAGCAGTCCATCGTGTCATCGCGCTTGCCCGTCTCGCCAAGGCGCCGCTCTATGTTGTCCATGTGAGCAGCGCCGATGCTTTGCTCGAGATCGAAAATGCACGTCGGCTTGGACAACCCGTGTATGCGGAGACCTGCCCGCAGTATCTCTTCTGCTCTCTCGAAGACCTGAACCGGGATGGGTTCGAAGGGGCGAAATATGTGCTCACACCGCCGCTTCGGGATTCATTCCACCAGGAAGCGCTGTGGGAAGGACTCCGGACGAACGCTCTTCAGGTCGTCTCCACAGATCACTGTCCGTTCTTCTACGAGACGCAGAAGATCGCCGGAAGGGACGACTTCACCAAGATACCGAACGGCGGTCCCGGGATCGAAAACCGCCCTCAACTGCTGTATCATTTCGGGGTCAACGAGAATCGCATCTCCCTGCACCGTTGGGTCGATCTGATCTCGACGACGCCTGCCAAACTCTTCGGACTCTACCCGAAAAAGGGGGAATTGCGTGTCGGGAGCGACGCCGATGTCGTGATCTGGGATCCCGAGCAACAGCACACGATCTCCGCCTCCACGCATCACATGCGCGTCGACTACTCTCTTTATGAAGGAATGAAGGTCAAAGGAAATGCAGAAACCGTGATCGCGCGGGGCGATGTGATCGTGGACCGTGGAAGTTGGCTTGGCCGAACGGGACGCGGACGATTCGTCAGGCGCGCCCGGTTTTCGTTGCAGTGAACTGTGGATTGCATGCAGCATTCGATCTCATTCATATTGAACAACACGCGAACGGATGTGACGTTCGGTCCCGCGTTGCCCCCAACAACGACGGTGCTGAACTATCTTCGCGGTCTTCCTGAACGGCGAGGGGTCAAGGAAGGATGTGCCGAGGGGGATTGCGGCGCGTGCACCGTGGTCCTTGCGGAACCCGGCCCAAATGGAACGCTTGGCTATCGCGCTGTTGACTCGTGCCTCATCTTCCTCCCGATGCTTCATGGCAAGCAGCTCATTACGGTGGAAGATCTCCGCCAGTCGGACGGTTCGCTGCATCCGGTTCAGCAGGCGATGGTCGATCTTCATGGGAGTCAGTGCGGTTTCTGCACGCCGGGAATCGTGATGTCGCTGTTCGCATTGTTCAAGTCGAAAAGCATTGTATCGGAGCGGGAAGCGAAGATGGCGATCGCCGGCAATCTCTGTCGGTGTACGGGATATGCTCCGATCATCCGAGCGGCGATCAATGTATGCGCCGGTGGCCGCAACGATCAATTCAGCCGTGCGGAACAAGAGACGATCGCATCGTTGCGACGGATCTCTGCGGAAAGCATCTCGATCGCGACAGGCGCACAGCGATATGATATCCCTGCGTCACTCAATGAATGCCTTCAGCTGCTGCGTGATGATCCGCAGGCGATTATCGTGAATGGCAATACCGACGTCGCGCTTCGCGTCACCAAACGATTTGAAAAGCTTCCCCATATCCTTGACTGCTCTCGCATCGAAGAACTGCAGCATCTGGCGAATGATCCGCATGGGCTCCATATCGGTGCCGGTGTGCGGATCAGCGAAATCCTGCCACTCGTGGAAAAAGACTATCCCGCATTTCATGAAATGCTCACAGTCTTCGGCGCTCGACAGATTCGCAACGTGGGAACACTCGGCGGCAATCTCGGCACTGCTTCCCCGGTGGGTGATTCGCTTCCGGTGTTGATCGCCTACGGTGCGGAGATCGAGGTGGCGAGTGTCGATGGAACTCGACGAGTGCCTGCGGATGATTTCGCTGTTGGATATCGCAAGACGCTCCGTAAGCCGGATGAACTGATCACCGCGGTCATCCTGCCGCCGCCATCACGTAACGCGTTTGTGAAATTCTACAAGATCTCCCGGCGACGAGACCTTGACATCGCAACGGTGAGCTCGGCGTTTCGTCTTGAGCGCGATGCGAATGGCGAGGTGAAGGATGTTGTGCTTGCCTTCGGCGGAATGGCGGAGCGAACGAAGCGTGCCGGCGAGACCGAATCATTCCTCAAGAACGGACCGTGGACGCGCGCACGGATTGAAGAGGCGCAGCCATTTCTATCGAAGGACTTTGCGCCGATTTCCGACGTCCGCGGAAGTGCGGAGATGCGTTGCATCGCGGCGCGAAATCTTCTGATGAAATTCTGGATTGAAACGAAATGACGTCCCAGGCCACACACGAGAGCGCGGTTCTGCATGTGACGGGCGAAGCGCGATACATCGACGACCTGCTCGCCAGTCCCGATCTACTTGTGGGTCGTGTGGTCTACAGTCCGTTTGCGCATGCGCGCATTGCTTCATTCCACCTCACCAAGGCGCGAAGCGTCCCGGGGATCGCTGCCGTCTTGAGTGCCGCCGATATTCCCGGTCCCAATCAGATGGGACCGGTGATAAAAGATGAACCGTGTCTCGCATCCGGTGAAGTGCACTGTGTCGGTCAGGCGGTGTTTCTGATTGCGGGTCAGAGCGAGGAAGTCTGTCGGACCGCAGAACGGTTGATTGATGTTCGATATGAACCGCTCAAACCGATTCTCTCGATCGAAGAAGCGATCGCCGCAAACAGTCTTCTCGGCTCAGAGCGAATGATGGTTCGGGGGAACGCAGATTCAGCGTTGAAGAATT
>JBFYQI010000294.1:0-8628 GCA_041302875.1 Ignavibacteria bacterium | reverse complement strand
CGGAAAGGACGTCATGCCCGACGTCCGCCGCGTCCTTGCGCATATGCGCGCGTTCTCCTCTGCCGTCCGCGACGGTTCGTGGAAAGGCTATTCCGGTCAGCGAATCTCCGATGTCGTGAATGTCGGCATCGGCGGCTCCGACCTCGGCCCCGTGATGGTCACCGAAGCGCTGAAACCGTACTCCAGTCCTGATCTCCGCGTGCATTTCGTTTCGAATGTCGATGGAGCCCATATCGCCGAAACGCTCAAACGGGTGCATCCAGAATCGACGCTGTTCATCGTTGCCTCGAAGACCTTCACGACGCAGGAAACGATGACGAATGCGGGCACGGCGCGGGAATGGTTTCTGAAGCATGCGAAGGATCCTGCATCGATCGCGAAGCACTTCGTTGCGCTCTCAACGAACGCGAAGGCGGTGACGGCCTTCGGCATCGATCCCGCGAACATGTTCGAGTTCTGGGACTGGGTCGGCGGCCGCTATTCCCTCTGGTCGGCGATCGGCCTTTCCATTGCGCTGGCCGTCGGCATGGACGCATTCGAGGAACTCCTCACGGGCGCCTACGAAATGGATGAACATTTTCGGACCGCTCCGCTCGAACAGAATATCCCGGTGCTTCTCGCGCTGCTCGGCGTCTGGTATAACAATTTCTTCGGTGCCGATTCGTACGTCATTCTTCCGTATGACCAATACCTCCATCGGTTTCCGGCGTATCTGCAGCAAGGAGACATGGAGAGCAACGGAAAGCGAGTGACGCGGGGCGGAGAAACCGTCGAGTATTCGACCGGACCGATCATCTGGGGAGAGCCAGGGACGAACGGTCAGCATGCATTCTACCAGCTCATTCATCAGGGAACGAAACTGATTCCCGCCGACTTCCTTGCCCCCGTGATCTCCCACAATCCCATCGGCGATCATCATCCGATCCTGCTTTCAAACTTCCTTGCGCAGACGGAGGCATTGATGAAGGGGAAGACGCCGGATGAAGTGCGGGCGGAACTCAAGAATCAGGGGATGAGCGACAACGAGATCGCCGCACTGTTGCCGCACAAGGTGTTCGAGGGGAACAAGCCGACGAACTCCATCTTCTTCAAAAAACTCACGCCGCGTGTGCTCGGTTCGTTGATCGCGATGTACGAGCACAAGATCTTTGTCCAGGGGATCGTGTGGGACGTGAATTCCTACGATCAGTGGGGCGTGGAGCTGGGGAAACAGCTGGCGAATGTCATCCTTCCGGAATTGCAGAGCGATGCTGTCATCACGCGGCATGACGCCTCGACGAATGGACTCATCGGGTACTACAAGCGGAAGAAGTAGAAGTGTTGGGGGAGTTACGTTGCGTTCCGTCGTACCACAAGGAGCGTCTGGTCGTCGGATTGAGGGGTGCCCGCGCTGAAAGTATTGACGGCATTCAAAAGCGCGGAACTGACCTGCGCCGCCGTTTCTCCGCGATGTGCTGCGAGCGTTTCAACGATCTTCTCCCGCCCGAATTGCTCCTCCGTTCGATCCATGCATTCGGTGATGCCATCGGAGAAGACCACGAGGACGTCTTCCGGCTCCATCCGGAGGGTGGATTCCTCATATGCCATCCCGTCAAACAGTCCGACGGGGAGACCGGTGGCAGGGAGTTCCCGGATCGAGCCGTTGGCCGACATCAGAACAGCCGGGTCGTGGCCCGCATTGGCATAGCTCAATTCGTGCGTTGTGGGATTCAACCTGGCGAAGAACACCGTCGCGAATTTGTCTGCGCTCGTGCTCTTGAACAGCAAACGATTCGCATGCTGGAGAACGTCGCCGGGATGGCCGTGCGTCTCAAGCATCGCGCGCAGGGTTGCCTGGAGATTCGCCATGAGAAGTGCTGCGGGCATCCCCTTCCCCGACACATCGCCCACGCAGAACGAAACGGTCGGATCACCGGAGGTCATGACGTCATAGTAATCGCCGCCGACCGATGCGGCTGGGATCGTTCTGGCGTACACGTCATATCCGGGAATCGCCGGGAGTGCGGTGGGGAGAAGCTCCGCCTGGATCTTTGCCGCGACGGTGAGTTCTTCTTTCATCCTGATGAACGCTTTCTCCTGCTCGTTCAGTCTCGCATTCTCCACCACCTGAGCCGACTGCGCGGCGATGATGGACAACAAGCGCAGATCGTCATCGGTGAACTTCAGTCCTTCCTTCTTGTTGTAGACCGTCAGCACTCCCCGAATGCGCGACTTCACGATCAGCGGAACGACGAGGAGCGAATGGATGGATTGATCCCACTGGATACCCCGGAAGCGTTCGTCTGTGGTCGGGTCGTTGATGATCAGCGGCTTCTTGTTGATATACATCCATCCCAACAAGGATTGATGGAAATGGTATTTCACCCGTTCCATCGAAACCTCCGCCGTGCGGATCAGGGTCTTCATCGAATCCTGCATGGATTCTTCCACGAGCGTGACGACACCCTGTTCCCCGAGGACGGCGCGGAGGGAACGACGGACGACCGTTTGGATGATCTCCTCCGTGTTCAACGAGCCGGCGATCGCCCGTGAAAGGTCGTTGAGGATCGACAGCTCTTCGATGGCGCGTCTGAGCCGGGTGTTTTCTTCCTCAAGGGCCCTCAATCGGTTGATGTTGTCACTCTCGGCCATCGTTCATTCCTCCTCGCATTCCGTCAGATCCCAAACACCAGCCGCTCCCCGAGCTGAGGGGGCAACCCTGCATGATAGATCTTCTTCGCTGCGATTTCAATGGGGTAGGCGATCCGCACAAGCTCATACGTCCCTTTCTTTGTGTCGAAAACGCCGAACGCCGCGTTCGCATTGCCATCCCTCGGTTGTCCGACACTTCCAACATTGACGATCGCGCGCACATCCCGAACGACCGTCCGTCCGATGAGGTCCTCGCAGAAGATCGCCGGTTGGTGCGTATGGCCGATGAAGCAGAGATGCGTGTCGAATGCTGGGAAATTGTCTGTGGCGTCATCAATATCAATGAGGTAGTTGAACTCCGAAGGGTTGAGGGGGGAGGCGTGCACGAACGTCAATCCATCGCGTTCTATTCTGTGCGGCAATGATCGAAGATAGTCGACTTCCTCCGTCTCCAGTCGGGAGATCGTCCATTCCATGGCGACACGCGCCAGCGAGCCGAATGTCGACAGCACCGCCGGATCGAAGGAGGCTGCGTCATGGTTACCCATCACAGACGGGACTCGGCGCTCCCGAAGAACCGAAAGACAGCCGCTCGGGTCTGCGCCGTATCCGATGATATCGCCAAGACAAATGACCTCGTCGATGCCGCGGCGCCGTACTTCGTCGAGGGTGCTGACAAGCGCTTCGAGGTTTCCATGGATGTCCGAAATGATCGCGAGTTTCACGGGCAGACGCTCAAGCGAATTGCTCCCCGACGAGGAGTTCAAATCCGTCGATCATCACGTCGTCGCTCGTTGCAACGCGTGCGCTGGAGGAGTGACCGACCTCCATCTTCCATTGGGAGAGATCCGACAAGGTCGATTGCAGCTTGGCCAACAGCGCCGAGAATTGTCCGTGACGCTCGTACTCATCTGCATCGAGTTTCGAACCCCAGACTGTGACGGAAAGGACCTTCGTCGGATCTCGCGGGTCCGTGACGAGATATGCCTTCCGGCAGCCGGTGCGTCCAAGGAGGAAAGGGATGATCTCTCGTTCGTAGACTTCCCGGAATTCGATGGAGGCTCCGGGACGGATCCGATGCGACACGATGCGGACGTACGGCGGCGCCTGCGGCTTGGCAGCCGAGACCGTCTTCTGCATTTGAACGGAGTACTGCTGCACGGCCGGCTCCGTGGGAACGGGTTCGTATTGAACAGTCAGGTCATCCCCGAGCTGGATCTTCCATTCTGTTGCTTCCGCGAAGAACGGACGAAGGCCGTCAACGAGCGTTGCGAACACGCCGCTCTGCTCATACCGCTGGGCAAGTTCCGCCGATTTCCAAACGGTCATCGAGACGCATTCGTATGGGTCCTTGTTGCTTTGAAGCAAGCTGGCCGAGAGGCAGCCGTCGACCGTCTTGAGAACGGTGATGACCTGCTTCTCATAGGCGCGCTTCAGCGACCGCGCGTTGGCATCATGAATGCGCACCTGAACAAAGCGAATGACCATGGTCGTCCTCTATTTCCCCTTCATCAATGCAATATAGCCCGGCTCATCCCGGATGCTGTCGAAGTCGGGGTCCGTCTTGATCCACTCGTAGTCCTCCAGGCCGGCGACGATGGACTTGCGGAGTGTATCAACGGCGACGGCCCGCTGATGCAAACGGGCATAGACGCAGGCGGCGTTGTAGAACATCAACGGATCATCGGGACTGAGCGCGATCGCCTTATTGGTCTGCTCCACGGCTTCTTCCGCGCGGCCGACAACGGCCAGTTGCGTTGCATAATGGATGTGCGACCTGGCATCGTCGGGATGTTTTGACAAATAGAGCGGGATCCGCTCCAACATCGTGTTGATCACGGCCCCCATGTTCTCCCGTTGACCCAACCGCTCGTACGCCATCCGGAGCTCGCCATGTGCCGTGTGGAAATCGGGATTGAGTTCGATCGTCTTCTTCAGCAGTTCCACCGCCTCGCCGTCGCGATCCATCACGTGACAAATCCGTGCGAGAACCCAATACCCGGTGAAGATGTTCGGACCGAGTTCGATCGCCTTGCGCGCGGCGGTCTCCGCTTCCTGGATCGACTTCTTGCTGAAATACGCCATGGCCAACGCAGCGTACGCTTCGGCGACCGTCGAATCGTACATCAACGCCTTAAGGCTCGATTCGATGGCCTTGTCGACCCAGACTTCCTTTGTGTCGTAGTCGTAGTGAAGCGTGGCGTAGGATTCTCCAAGACCGGCATACGCGGCCGCATAGCGCGTATCCAGCTCGATCGCCTTCTGGAACAAATGAATGGCGAACTGCAGGCTGGTCTTCGTCCTTCGATACAGGAATTCCCTGGCGCGGAGATAGCAGTCGAACGCCTCCGCGTTCACCGTCGAACGCTTCGTGAGAATGATCTTTTCATTG
The DNA here is from genome assembly GCA_041302875.1 of Ignavibacteria bacterium. Classification (GTDB taxonomy): domain Bacteria; phylum Bacteroidota; class Ignavibacteria; order UBA10030; family UBA10030; genus JAKAJH01. The sequence goes on along the minus strand of JBFYQI010000294.1, from coordinate 3,605 downwards.
GGCGAGAGCTTGATCATCAGCGCATCTACGACCTGCTTCGACACTTTCTCCTGGATGTCGAAGACGTCCTCCATCTTCCCCTTGAACGACTCTGCCCAGAGCTGCCGGCTATTCTCCACGTCGATGAACTGAAGCGTGATCCTGAGGTTGTCCTGGAATCGCCGGACGCTTCCTTCCAGCAAGTACCGGGTCCCCAGCTCCTTCCCGATCGTCCTGATGTCCTTCGACGTGTTCTTGTACTGCATCGAATTCGTGCGCGAGATGACGTCAAAATCTTTCAACTGGGAAAGACTGACGATCAGCTCGTCTGTCAGGCCATCGCCGAAATACTCATTCTCTTTGTCCCCTCCGATCGTTGCGAATGGAAGGACCGCGATGGCCAATCGTTTTGGTTGGTTCTGCCTTGACTCGATCTGCTCGCCCAGGCGGGACAATGCCGCGAGCAACTCGTCCACTCGCTGGAATCGCTTCTCCGGATCCTTGTCCAGCATCCTCATGACGATCGCATCGATATCCTCGGGAAGCCGGCGGTCAAGCTCGCTCGGGAAGGGGGGAGCCTGGTTGACGATCAAGTAGAGCAATCCCGCTTCATGCTCGGATTTGAATGGCAGGTCTCCGGTCAGGAGTTCAAAGAGAAGAACTCCCAACGACCACAGATCGGAACGCTGATCGGCGGCGGATCCTTGCGCCTGTTCCGGCGACATGTAGGAAAGTGTGCCCAAGGACGATCCCGCTCTCGTCAGCGTCGCGTGGCTCCGGAGCTTGGCAAGCCCGAAGTCCATGATCTTCAGCTGACCGGACTTCGTCAGCATGATGTTTTCCGCCTTGATGTCCCGGTGGACGATGTCCTTTTCGTGGGCGACCTTTAATCCGCGAGCGATGGCCTCTGTCCATGCGATCGCCTGACGAACGGGAACGCCGGAACCGGTGTTCAGGGTTGCCAGATATTCCTTCAGCGTCTGACCGTCGATGAACTCCAGCACGATGAACGCGCTTTCGTTGTGGTCATCGATCTCGTAAATGGAAAGGATGTTCGGATGATTCAGCGCTGCCGTTGCCTTGGCTTCCTGGAGGAAGCGGGCTCTGTTGTCGGCCGTGGACGACAGGTGCGATGGAAGGAACTTGATCGCAACGAGTCGGTCAAGTCTGGTATCCTGGGCTTTGTAGACCACGCCCATTCCCCCCTCACCGAGCTTGTCTAGGATCTTGTAATGTGAGATTGTTGATCCGATCATAGCTTTCCTTGGCCGTTGCTACGACTTGTCTGCGAGCAGTGACTCAAATCGTTTGTTGCCGCGCAGGGACTTCCAGCGCGGATCGAGCTTGAGCCACGTTGGGGAGATCTCTGAGGGCATCTTCAGGAGCCGCTCCAGGATGTCGATCGCCTTCTCCTGATCGCCCGTCATCGCATGGATCTGCGCAAGATCAAGCATGCGGAAACTTCCGCGCCATGACTCCTTTTCCACAGGGAGGATCTGTACGCCCCGGTCTCCTTCCCGTATCGCTTCCTCCGATCGGCCCAGACCCGCCAATGCGATCCCCAAAGCGCTATGGGCGCGACTGTCGTCGGGATATTCTCTGAGTCGCTGCTGGATCTGCTGGAGGCTCTGCGCGTACATGCGTTGAGCCCGGGCTTCAGATCCGCGCATCCGTTCGAGCGATGCGAAGATCAACGGCTGCGGATAGTACATGAACTGATTGTCGAGACCGCGTGCAGCGTCCATTTGACGCACAGCCTGTTCCGCTGACGAATACTCTCCCCGCATCGACGCGAACACGAATTTCGTGTAGTGTAATCCCTCATCCTCTCCCGAGCCGACTCTTCCGAAACGATTTCCTTCCTCGAGGATGACTTCCGCGGATCGAAGATCGCCCTTCCACAATACCATATTCCTCGCCCGTTCCGCATACGTGCTGACGTTGTCAGGAGCCAATCGGATCGCCGTAGCGAACTGCTCATCGGCCTCCGCGTATTTTCGTTGGAGTACGAACGTTTCTCCCAGCTGACGCACAAGTTCAGACGAGCGCGGATCGTAAGCGATCGCCTTGCGCCAGTGCCAAACGGACTCATCGAGATTTCCTTTTCTCCGATAGACCGCCGCGAGGCCATATGACACGCCGGGATTGCTCGGCTGCAGCTCAAGCGCGATATGGAACTGCCGGATGGCAGCATCATAATTGAGTTCTGTGTGGTAGTGGACCCATCCCATCGCTTCATTGCTGACGGAGAGTTTCGGATCGAGTGCGAGGGCCTTCTCCGCTGCCGCGCGCGCTTCTGCGACGCGCTCCTTGGTGCGGTCATAGAAGAACCAATAGGCACGAGCATGCGTGACCGCCAGACGAGCATAGGCCGCCGCGAAGGCGGGATCAAGGGCGATCGCTCGCTCATACTGCTGGATCGCGATGTCGCCATCTGCCTCGGACGGAGACCGATTCTCGTACTCCACACCCTGAAGGTAGTAGTCATACGCTTCGGCATTCGATGTCAGATTTTGCTCAAGGGCCGAAACCTCCGGAGAGAGGAGATTCACGTCGAGGGCGCGGGCGACCTGCTGGGCAATATCCGACTGCAGGGCAAACGCATTCTGGAACGCTGCATCAAACGTGTTGGCCCAGACCTGCATTCCCGTCCGAACATCGATCAACGCCGGACTGATCCTCACCTGAAGCTGTTTGCCCTCGGTCCGGGACCATCGAACCGTTCCCATGAGCACATAGTCGATGCCGAGTTCGGAACCGATCTCCTTGACCGACTTCTTGGTTCCTTTGTATTGCCATGCGCTGGAGCGTGCGATGACACCGATCCCCGAAAGACTGGACAGCCGCGTCGTGATCTCTTCAGAAATGCCGTCGGCGAAGTACTCGCGTTCAGGGTCCGCCTGATTCTCGAACGGAATGACCGCCAGTGCCTTCTTCGCGGACGAAGAACTCGTCGTCCACGGTTGAAGCCAGAACAGACCGCCTACGAGGAGCCCCGTGAACAACAGGCCGCTGACCGCGAGGATCGTCTTGCGGCCAGCGAATCGCGGAATGATGGTGTTGGATGCTGCGGCGTCTGAATTGGCTGATGAAGGAACTGGTGAGATTTCCCCGACATTGCTTGTGGGACGGGGCACGCTGGACGTCTCACGCTTCCATCGCCTGAGATCCGCCACGACGTCCGCCGCTGACTGGTATCGTTCCTCTGGATTCTTCTCGAGTGCTTTTTCGAGAATGCGTTCGCAGGCCGTGGAGATGTTCGGGAGGTGCTTCCGGATCTGGTCAGGTTCTTCGTTGAGGATGGAATACATCATCGCTGCTTCATGCTCGCCGCGAAAGGGGAGCTTTCCCGTCAGCATCTCGAACAGCAGCACGCCGAATGAAAAGACATCGCTCCTCGGATCGACCTCGCCCCCCTGGATCTGTTCCGGCGCCATGTACCCGATCGTTCCGACGGTGCTGGAAGTGCGTGTGAGCTTCAATGCACCTTTCAATCGGGCGAGTCCGAAGTCCATCACCTTGGCCTGACCCTTCGAACTCATCATGATGTTGTCGGCCTTGATGTCCCGGTGCACGATCCCCTTCGCATGCGCCTCCTGAAGCGCTTCGCCGATCTGCGAGGCAAC
>JBFYQI010000293.1:0-4527 GCA_041302875.1 Ignavibacteria bacterium | reverse complement strand
GTGTCCAAGGCCTTGCGCGGTCACCCGGACATCTCGGTTGAAACCGTGAAGAAGATCAAGAAAGCGGCGCGGGAACTCGGGTATGTTCCGAACTACATGGCACGGAATCTCTCCTCGCGGCGCTCGAATACCATCGGCGTCATTGTTCCGAAGATCGCGCATTTCTTCTTCGCTGCCGTGATCGAGGCGATCTATGATGCAGCATTCGAACAGAAATATGAGATAATCCTGACGGTGTCGCAGGAGAACTCCGCACGGGAATGGAAACACATCCAGTCGATGCTCTCCATGCGCGTCGACGGACTGATCGTCTCGGTCTCTGAACAGACGACAGACCAGACCGATTTCAAGCGTGTCAAAGATATGGGGGTTCCGCTCACGTTCATGGACCGCGTTCCCGCCGTCGAAGGATTCAACACAGTCGTCGTCGATGACGAAGGAGGGGCTCGATTGGCGACGGAACATGCCATCCGTGTGGGATATCGGAAGCTCGCCCATGTCGGCGGTTATCAGCACATCAACATCGGTGCGGCACGCTATTCCGGATTCCGCCAGGTCATCCTGGAGAGCGGCCTCGAACTCCGTCCCGAATGGACCGTCTTCGGTGGTTTTGGTGAAGAGGATGGATATCGCGGCTTCATCAAGCTGATGGAAGCGCCCGAACGGCCCGAGTTCGTCCTCGCGGCGACGTTCCCGGTGGCGCTGGGGATCATGCGTGCGGCAAAGGACCTCGGCGTTCGCATTCCGGATGATGTTGACCTCGTGGGCTTCGGCAACAGTCTGGTCAACCGCTTCCTGGCAACGCCGCTCAGCTATGTCGAGCAACCGGCGGCTGAACTTGGCCGACGCGCATTCGAGCTCACGCTGGAGAATATTCGTCAGGCGGACCATTTCAAACCGCAACACATCAAGCTCCCGACGCGGCTCGTGCTCTGCGAGAGCTGCAGGGGAAGTGCTTCCGTGAAGATCCCTGCGGATCTGCGCGCCGCGGGAACAGGCATGATCTAGCTCATCACGAACACGCACTATGACTTCTCAAATAGTCCGCACATTCCTCATCCTCGCGTTCCCGGTGTTGGCTTCCTCGCAGACCGCCCCTGTGTCTGTCACGTGGCCGCTCACAGCGGACCCGGTCGCATCTTCGACTGGTCCCATGGAGGGATTCGACCAGCAGCTGGCGAATCTCCAGGTCCAATTTGCCAGCGGGCTTCAGCGGAGCAGTCCGCTGGGTACGGCCGGCACATGGCCCGGCGAATCCTCCGAGAACGCCGCTCGCTACATGGAGTTCGTTGCTGGCACATCGGATAGTTCCGCTTGTACCATTACTTCGATTTCGCTGAAGCTCTGGGTCAATTCGGGGAGCAACATGCGGGCGAACGTCTACTACTCGACGAACGCCGCTTTCACGTTGCCCGTGCAGATCGGAAGCACGTGGGTCCTTTCGTCAACGGCACCAAGCACCGCAAATATCGCCGCAACTCCTGGTCTCGAACTGATGCCTGGGGAGAAGATCTATCTCCGCATCTATCCATGGTATACGACCGCAACGACGGGCAAATATGTGATCACGCAAAACGTGATGATAGCCGGGACAGTATCCACAGTCGGCGTCCCCACCTTGGTGATCGAACCGCCGGGCCCGATCGATTTTGGAACCGTCGTTGCTCAAGCAAGCGATGTCAGGAACATCTCCCTTCGCGGATTCGGCCTCATTCCCGCTGCGGACTCGGTGATCTTGGAATCCATCCATCCGTTCCTTCTCGCTCCGAGTGCTCAAGGTCCCTTCTCTGACCGGCTGGCCATCGCGTATTCCGATTCCGTGCTTCCTGCAACGCCGATCTGGATCAGGTTCTCTCCGGAGTCGGAGGGAAGCCACGCGGACACGATCCTGATATCTGGTGGCGGAGCATCGATTCAGCGGATCGCATTGACCGGAATAGGCACTGCGCCGGGTATCGGTCCGGTTTACCAGGCCGAAGATGCGCGACTCGCAATGGCGCAGGTCGAATCGACGAACGGAGGCTTCACGGGGAACGGCTACGTCAACTATGACAACGCAGCCGGCGGATGGATCGAATGGCTGGTCGCCTTCACGGATGCCGCTCCAGAAACGCTCCGTGTCGTCTATGCGAATGGAGGCGCCACGAATCGGCGGATGACCGTTCAACTCAACGATGCGGCGATTCCGGATACGATGGAATGCATTCCAACAGGGAGTTGGAGCGTTTGGAACGGTGAGAGCGTCCCGGTGTCGCTGGTCGCAGGCGTGAACCGGATCAGATTGACCTCACTGACGGCTGACGGCGGACCGAACGTCGATCGGATAGAGATCAGCGGTATAGAAGGGGCCGTCCATTATACGCTCGCATGTTCGAGCGGTAGCGGCGGTGCGATCACGGTCGCTCCAGAACGAACCAGCTACCCTAATGGTATGAGTGTTGTTCTGACGGCGGTTCCGGAAGCGGGCATGAAGTTCAAATCGTGGAGCGGCGACCTGACGGGATGGGCCAACCCCGATTCGATCATACTGAACAAGCATCGGTCCATCTCTGCAACATTCGTCGACACGAACTTCACCTACACGTTCACTCCGGAAGCTGCTCCAGTCGGGTTTGCATCCGTCAATGCACGCGGACTGAACGGCACGACCGGCGGCGCTGGCGGAGAGGTCATCCAGATCACTTCTCCGAGCCAGCTGAGATGGCTGCTGCTCTCGCGGAAGGATGCATCCGGCACCAAGCCTCATCCGCCGATCACCTTGCTGATCAACGGGACGCTGACGCATGATCTCCCGGGTGATTCGACGATGTACTACATCAAGGAAACGAAGAATATCTCGATCATCGGCGTTGGCGCTGATGCGAAGTGCATCGGATTCGGTTTCTACATTGTGCGGAGTCAGAACATCATCATCCGCAACATCGAAGTGGGCGATTCGCCCGACGGCATTTCGATCACGGAACCGGAGACGCACCACATTTGGATCGATCACTGCACTCTCACGGATTCTCCGGCGAACGACCCCAACGGTTCCAATCACGACGGCCTTCTGGATGTGACGCACGGTGCTTCGCATGTGACGATCTCATGGAATCATTTCACGAATCACAGCAAGACCTGTCTGCTCGGACACACGGACGATAACCAGGCTGAAGACACGACGCTCACCGTCACGTATCACCATAACTGGTTCGACCACACGGTTCAGCGGAATCCTCGCGTGCGCTGGGCGACCGCACACGTATTCAACAACTACTACGACAACAACAGTCTCTACGGTGTCGCATCCACACAGGAGGCAAAGGTCGTTGTGGAAGGATGTTATTTCCTGAATGTGCCGACCTCCATCGCCTCGGGATGGGATGCGTCGGGACCGGGGGATGTGGTGGAACGGAACAATATTTTCGTGAACTCCGGCATCCCGCAAACGCGTGGGATCGCCTTTGAGCCCTCCCAGCGATATCCGTACATGCTGGATGACGCAAGTCAGGTGCCGGACATCGTCACCGCCTACGCCGGCGCGGGGGTCTATGATTACTCGCTGCTCGCCACGCATGCCGAAGACACACCGGCATCCCTTCCGAAAACGAGCGTGCTGCTGCAGAACTATCCGAACCCGTTCAATCCGGAGACAGTGATCAGTTATCAGTTGTCAGTAGTCAGTGATGTGGACCTAAGGATATATGATCTGCTCGGAAGAGAAATGGCAGTACTGGTAAACGAGAGAAGATCGGCAGGCCAGCATTCCGTGACTTGGAATGGCTCGACCGGAGGCCGTCCTCTCGCCAGTGGCATCTACTACATACAACTTCGAACGAATCAAACGGTATCGACGGTGAAGACGATTCTGCTTCGGTAGCCGTCGACCAATCATCAATCAACAATCAGAAATCGACAATCATGGCAAATTCTATCGCACACGCCGACTTCCTCTTGGAGTCCCGCTCGGCCCGTCGGTTGTACCACGACTATGCCGCGAGCATGCCGATCATCGATTACCATTGCCATCTCTCGCCGGCGCTCATCGCAACGAATCATCGATTCGCGAACATGCAGGAGATCTGGCTTGCCGGAGACCACTACAAGTGGCGCGCAATGCGCACGGCCGGCGTTCCAGAAGAGTTCATCACCGGGAATGCTGAGCCGTGGGAGAAGTTTCTCGCCTGGGCGAAGACCGTGCCGAAAACACTTCGCAATCCGCTCTATCATTGGACTCATCTGGAACTGAAGCGGCCGTTCGGCATCACCGAGCTGCTCCTGAATGAATCGACGGCGAAGCGCATCTGGGAGGAATGCAACGAGAAGCTTTTGCATCCTGACTTCACGACGCAGGGACTTCTGAAAACGATGAAGGTCGAGGCGGTCTGCACGACAGACGACCCGATAGACTCGCTCGAACATCATCAGGCGTATGCGGCCAAGGGGAATGCGGGGACGAAGATGGTCCCGGCATTCCGTCCGGACAAATCGATGGCGGTTGAGAATCCGAAAGCCTTTGCCGAGTATGTGAAGGCACTCGGCAAAGCA
>JBFYQI010000267.1:0-3376 GCA_041302875.1 Ignavibacteria bacterium | reverse complement strand
TCCGATCATTCAGCCGCCGATCATGCGACTGCTGACGAACAAGGAGGAACGTCTCATTCGGATGAAGCCGGCGCGCATTGTGCGGAAGGAAGAGAAGATCCTGTTCCCGATCATCGGATTCCTCGTCACCACGCTGGTGGCGCCAGGTGCGATCCCCTTGCTGGGGATGCTCTTCTTTGGGAATGTCCTTCGTGAATCAGGAGTGACTGCCCGGCTCGCAAAGACCGCTTCTTCCGCGCTGATCGACATCTGTACGATTCTGCTCGGCCTGGCCGTGGGGGCCTCAACGACGGCCCAGGTCTTTCTCAATCCCCAATCGGTTCTTATCTTTGTACTGGGATGTGTCGCGTTCGGATTCTCCACCGCTGGCGGGGTGCTGTTTGCGAAGTTGATGAACGTGTTTCTGAAAGAGAAGATCAATCCGCTGATCGGGAGCGCCGGAGTCTCCGCTGTCCCCGATTCTGCCCGCGTTTCCGAGATGGTCGGGCGAGAGTACGATCCGGACAACCACTTGTTGATGCATGCCATGGGACCGAATGTCGCGGGGGTCATCGGTTCCGCGATCGTCGCCGGTGTATTTCTTGGACTTTTCTAGGAGTGACCATGAGCAAGATCCTTGCCGCTATCCCCAACGTGTGTGAAGGACGCGATCAGACGTTCGTCGATGAGCTCTCGGCGCAACTCAGCCGCGTTCCGGGTCTGGTGTTGCTGGACGTTTCCCGCGATGCCAGCCGCAACCGAACGGTCTACTCCTTCTCCGGATCCAAGGAGGCGCTGTTTGAAGGAGGGCTTCTGCTGTATCGTGTGACGCTCGGCCACATCGATATGCGCAAACACGAAGGGGAGTATCCTCGGGTCGGCGCTGTTGACGTCTTTCCCTTTGTCCCGTTGAAGGGTGTGGAGATCGCAGAAGCGGTCGCGCTCTCGAAGGAATTCGCTCAGCGGGTGGCGGCGGAATTCAAACTGCCGGTGTACATGTTCGCGGAATCGGCTACATCGCCGCACCGTCGGAACGTCGACGACATTCGCGAAGGTGAGTACGAGGGATTTGAAGAGAAGATGAAGAAGCCGGAGTGGAAGCCGGATTACGGCCCGGACATATTCACGCCGGATTCCGGAGTGACGATCATCGGCGCTCGACATCCGCTGGTCAGCTTCAAGGCGATCCTGTCATCCCGCGACGAATCCATCGCGGAAGATCTGGCGCGAGCGCTCGAACAACCGTACGGCGGCTTTCAGTTCGTGAATGCGAATCCGGGACTCGATCCTTCCACACAGCGCGCACAGGTCACCGTGTCGATCACGAACTTCGATCAGGTGCCGATGTACAAGGTCATCGAGCACCTCCGCATGGAAGGACGACGCTACGGCGTTTCGATCCGGAAGGTCGAGATGATCGGCCTCATCCCTGAAACTGTCTTCGTCGAGTCCGCGTTATACTACTTAGGCGTTCGCGAGTTCAATCCAGATCGCCTGCTGGAGCGGAACATCCAGAAGCACTTCGATGAAAAGGTCATCTTGGACTGAAGAATTCGTCCCAACAGACTTGACAGAAAACGGACGATTTGCTATACTCAATCATATGAAGCAAGTGCAGCAATATCGAATTTCCCTCGGTTCTTGGTGGTGGCGCTGGCGATAGTCCGCGCTTCCGCATCGTTGTTCGTTTTCGAATTCTGAAGATCTAACAAAAGGTGGAAACGCGGTCGGCGAGCGTTCCACCTTTTTCGTTGTACCCCCACGGAAAAACGTCGGACCTCCCCCGCGTGCAGCAAGCCACCCCATCTTGCTACTAACTACTAACTACTCACTACTACTTACTCCAAGGAGGTTCTCCATGCAACGCAAGATTCAACTCGAAGAGCGTGATATCCCCACGCATTACTACAACATCCAGCCCGATCTGCCGACGCCGATGGAACCACCGCTCCATCCCGGTACGAAGCAGCCGATCGGTCCCCAGGATCTGTCGGCGATCTTTCCCATGGATCTCATCCTGCAGGAAGTGTCCCAGGAACGATTCATCGAGATTCCGGAAGAGGTCCGTTCGGCATACACAATATACCGACCATCTCCCGTCGTCCGTGCCTTGGGACTGGAGCGGGCACTTGATACCCCCGCGGAGATCTACTTCAAGTATGAAGGAGTGAGCCCGGTCGGAAGCCACAAACTGAACACGGCTCTGCCCCAGGCATACTACAACAAGAAGGCCGGCATCAAGCGGCTCACCACGGAGACTGGGGCGGGACAGTGGGGGAGTTCGCTGAGCCTCGCGTGCCAGATGTTCGGTCTCGAGTGCAAGGTGTACATGGTTCGCGTCAGCTATGAGCAGAAGCCGTACCGACGATCCATGATCCGGACGTTCGGCAGCGAAGTGGTTGCGAGCCCAAGTCGCGATACGAATGTCGGCCGGTCGATCCTCGAGAAGGACCCATCATCGCGCGGAAGCCTCGGCATCGCGATCAGTGAAGCTGTGGAGGACGCGGCAACACACGACGACACGAATTACTCTCTCGGCAGCGTCCTGAATCATGTGCTCCTGCACCAGACGATCATCGGTCAGGAAGCGCTGAAGCAGATGGAGAAGGCGGGAGCATTCCCGGATGTAATTATTGGATGTGTCGGAGGCGGATCGAACTTCGCGGGTTTGGCATTGCCGTTCATCCGCGAGAAGATCGCCGGGAAAAAGCTCCGGGCGATCGCCGTTGAACCATCGTCCTGTCCCACGCTGACGAAAGGCGAATACCGATACGACTTCGGCGACACAGCGGGAATGACGCCACTCATGCCGATGTACACGCTCGGGCATGAGTTCATGCCCCCCTCCATCCATGCAGGGGGTTTGCGGTATCACGGCATGGCGCCGATCATCAGTCGTTTGTATCTCGACGGCCTCATCGAGGCACAGGCATACGAACAGACAGATGTCTTTGCGGCCGCGGTACTGTTTGCCCGGACCGAGGGGATCATTCCGGCCCCGGAATCCTCCCACGCGATCAAATCCGCGATTGTAGAGGCCCTCCAAGCCAAGGAAGAAGGGACAAAGAAGGTGATCCTTTTCAACCTGAGCGGTCACGGCCACTTTGATATGACCGCCTATGACGCCTATTTTGCGGGGCAACTGGACGGTCAGGTGTTAGAAAAAGCAACAACGCTCAACTGATGCTCCATTGAACGGGCAGGAAGGACTTTCTGTATTCCTGCCCCGTTCAATCCCCACCCCCCAATCCGCAATCCGTACTCCCCAATCCGTACTCCCCAATCCCCAATCCATACTTCCACCTTGACTTCCATCCTCTCCCTGCTGTATCTTCCTGAACCATCAGCCACGTGCGTTCATGAAAGAGGAGGTCGGTCCATGGCAACCATCAAACCA
>JBFYQI010000221.1:0-2602 GCA_041302875.1 Ignavibacteria bacterium | reverse complement strand
CAAGGAAGATCCGGTTGGTGTTGAGCATCTTCGCGCATTCCTCCAGCTTCTCGGGGAATTCGTCGATGAAGAACTTCACCGTGTTGAGTACTTCCGGCGTCACATCCTGCGCCAGTCCTCCAACGCGCGTGTAGCTCGTGGTGAACCGCGCCCCCGCAATGTTCTCAAAGATGTCGTAGAGTTTCTCGCGTTCGCGGAAGGACCACATCCAGACGGTCAGCGCACCGACATCCATCGCGAGCGATCCGAGGAACATGAGGTGGGAGGAGATCCGCGCGAGTTCGGAGATCAGCACGCGAATGAATTGCGCGCGTCGGGGGGCTTCGATCCCGGCAAGCTTCTCGACCGCGAGCACATACGCCGTGTTGTTCGACAGCGGCGAGAGGTAGTCGAGGCGGTCTGTGTGGGGGATGAATTCATGGAATGTGGAGGCTTCAGCAAGCTTCTCATAACCGCGGTGGAGGTACCCCAACTCGGGAATCGCGGCGAGGACCGTCTCGCCGTCGAGCTTGATCAGGAGCCGCAACACGCCGTGCGTCGCTGGATGCTGCGGGCCCATGTTCAGCACCATCTCGCTCCCGAGCGGGTCTTCGAACGAGACCGTGGTGTGCGCATTCTCGAGGGCTTCGAGGATCTTGGTCTTCTTGATCTGTTCCAGGGGTCGCTGTTCCATTCGATCGGTCGTTTCTACTCCGCGCGCCTACTTCTTCGGCAATTCCAATGAGCCCGGAATGCCCATCAATGGGAAATCCTTCCGGAGCGGATGGTGTTCGAATTCCTCGGGCATGTACATGCGCCGGAGATCCGGATGTCCCGTGAATTCGATGCCGAACATGTCATACGTTTCCCGCTCGTGCCAGTTCGCCGTCCCCCAGACGCCCGTAACCGAAGCGATTGTCGGCGATTCCTCCTCGACGAATGTCTTGAGCCGTATCCGGTGACGTCGCTTCAAGGAGAAGAGATTGTAGATGACGCCGAAGCGTTTTGTCGGCGTATACATGTCGATTCCACAACAGTCGGCCAGCAGGTCGAAGTCCGTTCCGGGATCATCCCGGAGGAACCGACAGACCTCGACGATCCGTTCGGGTTTCACCTCCACGGTGAGCTCATCACGAAACTCCGCCTCAGCAACGATCGCGTCGGCATGCATCGCCCGAAGCAGGTCGAGCACCTGTTGATTCTCGGGGGTCATATCACGGGAGTTGCAGCGTCACCTGCTGCTGGTGTTTCTTGCCGCCAAAATCGCCAACCATCGCAGGCGCCGTGCCGCGGCATTCTCCACGCTGGACCTTTCCCTGCAGGAGAATGAGCGCGTTCAGAAGATTGTCCGGGCGCGGCGGACAACCCGCCACGTAGACATCCACAGGAAGGAATTGGTCGATGCCTTGCACGACCGAATAGGTGCGGTACATCCCGCCGGATGATGTGCATGCGCCCATCGCGATGACCCACTTCGGGTCTGGCATCTGGTCGTAGATCTTGCGGACGACCTTGGCCATCTTGTAGGTCGTCGTCCCGGCAACGATCATCACGTCGCACTGCCGGGGAGAAAACCGCATGACCTCCGAGCCGAAGCGGGCGATGTCGAACCGGGGCCCCGCCGCCGCCATCATTTCAATGGCACAGCAGGAGATCCCCATCGGCATAGGATACAGCGAGTTCTTCCGGCACCAATTGATGATCCACTCAAGCTTTGTTGCGATGTAGCCATCGCCCATGGCGCTTTCTAGTCCCATTCCAACGCTCCCTTCCTCCACACGTAGTAGAACCCGACAAGCAGGACGAAGATAAAGACGAACATGACGACAAAGCCCTGGATCCCAAGCTGCCGGAAACTCACAGCCCAGGGATACAGAAATACAATTTCGATATCGAACAGGATGAACAAAACGGCCACAAGGTAATACTTGACGGAGAAGCGCTCACGGGCGGTCCGAACCGGCTCCATGCCGCTTTCATAGGTGGTGTACTTCTCCGCATTGGGGCGACGGGGACCGAGGACCTGGTTGATCTTCCCCATCACGACAGCGAACGTGAGCCCGCCGGCGATCATCATGAATAATGGGATGTAGTTTTCGACCATAGCAAAGAAATTTTATCAAATAATGCCCTGAAAAGCAACCTGAGGCCACTTCACCAGCAGGTCACTGCATCTTGAGCGTCACTCCGTCCAGCGGCCATCGTGAACGGACGCGAAGCGTGTCCGATGCGGGTCCGACCCGCTCCGATGGCCGGAACGGGAACGGCAGCCCGCCGTCGTACCGTCCGTCTCCGTTCGCATCTTCATGCGGTCGAAGCACATATCGTCCCCCCTCAAGGAGGTCGAACGAGAATCGTCCGGCGGCATTCGCACGTACGACGCGCGCTTCGGCAGACTTCTGGTCCACGCGCTTGATCGCGACAAACAATCGTGCTTGCGGATTCGCCGGACTCCATCCCTCAACGGTTCCTTCGATACTCCCGAAGTTTTCCGGATCGACTGTCTTGAAAGAAAGCACACGCGCAGAATCGGCGAGCGAATCACCCGACCAATCTCGGAGAGAGTCCAGCTGCACGGTCAACCGAAACCAGGTGTCGCCGCTCAACGGTCCGAGCGGCACCA
>JBFYQI010000218.1:0-4630 GCA_041302875.1 Ignavibacteria bacterium | reverse complement strand
GTATAGGGATGGAGAATGAACGAGACGTAGGCGCCCGCGCCATACCGGCCATGCTCACGCGAGCGGATCAGGCCGAGCAAGGCATTCAGGAATCCGACGATCGGCGTCCGCGCGACCGGATAGCCGAACGCAACATTGTAGCGCTCTTCCGGCAGGCCGGAGAGCACATGCTCGACGACGGGAAAGAGCGCGTCCGCGGTCGGCAACACGATCACGGTCTTGTCGTCGATGTCGTCAGGATGTTCAAGCAGGGGGCGAATGGACTCCGCGAGCGCGAAGACCTGGCCATGGATGTCGGGGGCGTTGATGAAGACATGCTCCGGCACCGACCCGTCCTGCTCGTCTTTATCCGTCTGATACACGACGATCGTCTCATCGAGCCGCTGCAACCCGTCGAGGATCCGTTGTTCCGCCCCCGTGAGCTTGTAGAAGCCCGCCAGAATGATCGGGGAACGACCGGACACGTCCGCCTCATCGATCTGTTCAGCCACGACGTGATAACGCATCGCCCGGGTGGTGCAATGACCTTCGCCGGCAAGCGCATAGAACTCCCGATAGTAGCGCCCCAGCGTGTGCCGATAGTCGTAGGGAATCCCTTCCAACGTCTCAATGATCCGCTGTTCGCTGTAGCCGGAAAGATGGAGTTCTTCGAGTTCCCCGAATAATTTGAATCCGATCGGAAGGAAGGAGTCGAGCGTGCGGAATACATCGCCCCCAAGCCGCTCCTCGAGCCGCTGGTGGATCCGATAGAGCAAGCCGACCGCGTCAACGGCATCAAGTGCGGTCGCGGATTCCGGTTCGATCTCCGCGTGGAGCACATCAATGAATTCGTCGATGGAAACGATGCGGGGCGGGATGAATGCAGCACCGATCCGGCGCGCAAGTTCGCGTCGGAGGAAATGGGCGGGACGTTTTCCGGGAAAGATGATCGTGGTCGCGGAATGGTCGGACTGCGTCGTGTCGAGGCAGTTCGCGACTGCATCGATCATGCTCTCGCGGGGGCCAAGAACGATCCGTCTGCTCATACGACTTCCCGCGTTGACTTTCGGTCGATGAACGCGAGGATCCCACGCACCGGACGACCCGGAAACACCTGCGTCAGAATAGCGATGTAATTCCGAATCTGGTCGTCATACTCCGCGCTTTCTCCGCCGGTCTTGAAGTCGACAACCGTCGCTCCGTCATCATCGATGATCACGCGATCCATGCGGAACAGCCGACCGTGCTGGTCGGCGAATTCCTGTTCCATCAGGACGCGCTGCCCCTCACGGCGTTCGAACAGCAAAGCCACCGCCGGAGCCCGCAGGAATTCCACGAGCCGTTGGAGGGAATCCCGGACAAGGTCCGCCTCTTCCTCGGTGATGCTCAACGATGCCGCGATCGTCTGAAGCTGCATCGCGCAGTCATCTCCGACGAAATCGACCTTGGCAAGGACCGCATGAAGCAATTCCCCTCTCCGGCGTTCGATAACGCCGAGCTTGCCGGCGAACTCGATCGAACGCACTCCGACGTGTGAACGATGCCAGGTGGGCGCTTCGGCGAACGACTCGGCAGGAACGACCGGCTTCTGTGTCTTCGTCCCTCGCACCATTCCTTCCGTCGGGAAGTACTCCGACGGACCGTGCATCCGCTCCTTTTGGAGACAGAGCACATAAAGTTCATCTTTCGCGCGCGTCAACGCCACGTACAACCGGTTCAAGTCGTCAACATCACGGCGAAACTTCTCCCGTTCGACGAGCTCCTGCAAATGCGCATCGAATGCCCCCCAGTCTTTTTTGATGTAGAGCAATTCGACGTTGTCTCCGCAGTCATCAATATAGAGCGGATCAATCCTGGGCCGTGAATCGACGAGCAAGACGATCACCACGGGACTTCCAAGTCCTTTCGCCTTGTGGATCGTCATCACCGACACCGCATCAACTCCCGACGGAGCACTGATATTCCAGGTGCCTTCGGTCGTGTCCTCAGCTGCGAAGGCGAGGAATTCCTTCATCGCATTCGAACCTTGGTGTTCAAACGCAACGACGCTCTCGAGAAATTTCGTGATCGCCGCTTCCTCTTCGTGCCAACGCTCGAACAGCCGGTATCGATTGATGATCTCTGTCGTCAGGTCATAGGTCGGCAGATATCCCGCGACATTCATCAACGATTCGAAATTCCGTTCCCACACTTCTGGAAATGCAACACGGAATCGCGTATACAGGGCTCCTCGTTTCTCCGGTCCATGCATCGAGTCGCGCAGGAAGGAGCGAACGGCGGCTCTGATCCCGGGATTCATTTCCAGTCGTTCAAATGTTCGGCTGAGAATGAACTCGGCAAAGGCGAGATCATTCACCGGCGAATTGAGGAAACGGAGGAGGGCAAGGAGGTCGCTGACCACCGGGCGGTGGCGCACATCCAGGTTGCTGTAGGAAACAAAGGGGATTCCCTCGTGACTCAGCCATCCGCTCACCTCAACCACATCGTCGTTCTGTGGGGTCAGGATCGTGATGTCGGAGTATCGGTAACCGCGTGCGGCGCAATCCCGCACCGTGGCAATGATCCGCTCGCGATGGGGATCCGGCTGATCGTCCGCGGCAAGTGTGACCGTCTCCACATATCCCTTCCCGACCTTGTCCGGATGGACCCGCTGACGATACACACCAAGTCCTGATGCCGCGACCAATTCCGGTCCCACCTTCTCCGCGATGCGTTCCTGGAAAAGCTGGCGGGTGAACTCAACGAGACGTTCTCCGCTTCTCCAGTTGGTGTCCAGTTCGTACGGCTCAGGCTGCACGGAGGGAAAGACCTGCTCGGTCTGCAGTTTCCGCATGATCCGCCAGTCCGCATGACGAAATGCATAGATGGACTGCTTCGTATCTCCGACGATGAAGAGGCTTCCCTCTTTGGCAAGCGATTCCTCGATGAGCGGGACAAGAGCCGCCCACTGAACGGGGGATGTATCCTGGAATTCGTCCAAGAGATAGTGATAGATCGTTTCTCCCAGATACAGGTAGATCTGAGGGACAACACTTGCGGACATGGAACGAACAAGCAAACGATTCAAGTCTGAAAGCGGAAGTTCGCCTGCACGACGCGTTGCCTGTTCGATCGACATACGGAGCAGGCCGAGTGCATGAATGACCGGTGCAAGCTGCGTGCGCGAGCGGAGACGGAAGAACTGCGGGCGAAGGCGTTCAAGCGTCGCTTGGAATGGTTCACATCGACGATTTGCTTCATCGAGCAGTTTCTTCTTTGCGGCGGGGACGCCGGTCTTCTTCAATGGAGGCTTGGTGACCGCCGCACGGCCGAGTAATCCTTCCACATCCCGCGTGTCCGCATCCGCGCAAGCCCGTTCGAAATTTGTCACCACCTCAAACCCTGAAGCTTCAGCGATTCGGCGGATCTCGGCAAACGACTCCAACGCCTCATCCGACGTGTGCTTCAATTGCCGCATCCACGTCTGATCAAAATGGATGTCCTTCGGCTGAGCGCTCAGCATTTCGTAAAGCGACCGGATCTCGCGCGCAATGGCGGCAAACGGATCCCACGCGTATCGGCCGCTCCCCCCCGCTCCATCCGACAGAAGATCGGCAAGATCCTCGAGCAGTGCTTTCTGCTTGAGATTGCCGGACACGTCCCGCACGAACTGATCGAACGCGCGGTCCAACAGGGCGTCGCTTCCGAGTGAAACCTCGATCGTTGGAGGAAGTCCAAACTCGACGGCAGAGGCCCGGAAGACGCGCGTCAGGAAACTGTCGATCGTCTGGACTTGAAAGAAGGTGAACTCGCGCAGGATCGTCTCGACCAGTCCCTCCGCACGCGCCTGGATCGTCGACGCGTCCGCCGACACGATCTGTTGAAGGGACTGGATCGTTTCCTCATCGCCGAGAGCGGCGCGTTTGAGCGTGTCGAGAACTCGTCTCCGCATCTCCGTCGCCGCATTATTCGTGAACGTGATGGCGAGGATATTCCGCAGGCGGTTATTCGGCACGCGCGGCGAAAGGAGAAGCTGAAGCAACTGCTGCGTCAGGGTGTGCGTCTTCCCCGAGCCGGCAGACGCCGAGATGATCGTGAAGCGCGGGAACCGCAGGGCCGTATCGGGAGGAAGAAGGAAGATGGGGGAGGGGATTATTTAATGTTGATTATTGATTGTTGATTGTTGATTGGTGATTGGTTCATCTTACAAAAGAATTCTCGGACGTGCGAATCATTTTGTGATGCAATATTGGGGCACGGAGAGGAACGACAAAGCCGGGAGTGCAAGGAGCGCGACCCGGCTTCGAGGGGAATGCGTGACGGCGTCGCCGATCAGTTCGGATGCAGGTGCTGCCTCAGGTCCAGTTCTTCCTTCGGCTCGTAGGCGATCGGGTGGCGGAGATCCTTGAGGGAGAACTCCAGGAAGATATGATGCCCGTCGTAATCGAGAACCCGGAGATCGTCCTCCTGCTTGAGGTCGCTCATCGTGGCGTCGTAGTGGGTACCATACTTCTTGTGTACGACGGTTTCGGGGATCTCATACGCAATGAACTTCTTGATCCCTTTTGCGGCGAGTTTCTTGACGAGATTGCGGTTCGTGAAGGAGTCGTACGAGGTAAGGATGAGGACGGGTCCTGATCCTGTGAAGAAGATGCCGGCTTTCATGGGACAC
>JBFYQI010000160.1:0-3315 GCA_041302875.1 Ignavibacteria bacterium | reverse complement strand
TGAAGAAACGATTCGTCTTTGAGTTGAATGATGGTACCGGCATGTTCACGCTGACATCGATGGACCAATGGTGAAACCTGCACTCCTGATCACGATCGGCGATTACAACGGTATCGGACCTGAACTCGCCCTGAAATGCGCTGAAGACCCCTCTGTTCGGCGGGTCTGCACGCCTGTGCTTGTAGGACCGGGGGCTGTGTTTGAAGAGACCGCCCGGCGCATTCGTATCCGCACTCCGTTTCGGAAGACGAATCTCACGGTCTTCCCGAAGGGATCCATTCCCATCGTCGACGTCGGGGACGCCATCGGGGCTGACATTGCGTACGGTGCACCGACGAAGAGTTCGGGGAAGAATGCGGGGCTGGCGATCGAACGAGCGGTCGATATCTGCCTGCAGGGCAAGGCCGCAGCGATGGTGACTGCTCCTGTTTCGAAGGAAGGGCTGGCACTCGCGGGATATGCATTCCCCGGACAAACAGAAATGGTCGCGTTGCTCAGCCGCTCGCAGAAGGTGGCCATGATGCTGATCGGTCCGAACATGCGGATCGGACTCGTGACCGTGCATGCGCCACTGCGCTCGGTCGCCGACCAACTCTCCGTTGAGAAGATCGTCGAGAAGGTTACTATCGTGTACCAGACCCTGCGCGCCGATCTTGGCATTCGGAAGCCCCGGGTCGCGCTCCTCGCGTTGAATCCCCACGCGGGAGAGAACGGGATGATCGGGACGGAGGAACAAGACCTCATCCTGCCGGCCATGCGTTCATTGGAACAGACCGGGATCACGGCTCACGGGCCTTTTCCAGCGGATGCGTTCTTTGGACAGCACGCCTATCGATCGTACGACGCTGTTGTCGCGATGTACCATGACCAGGGACTGATCCCGCTGAAGATGGCAGGATTTGAAACAGGAGTGAACTACTCGGCAGGACTCCCCATCGTCAGAACCTCACCAGACCACGGAACCGCATACGACATCGCAGGGAAGAACAAGGCATCGACCGCAAGCATGGTCGAAGCCATTCTCCTCGCCTGTCGTATCGCCCGTCAACGCCAACGCCCATGATCGAACTCCGCAGCATTGAGGTCTCCTTCAACGATCAGCGGGTCCTGAACGGACTCAACTTCTCTCTGAAGCGGGGGGAATTCGTGTACCTCGTCGGATCCACCGGCGCAGGGAAGAGTTCCCTGCTCCGGCTGATGTACTTGGACCTGATCCCGGATGCCGGCGAGGTTCTCGTGGCTGGCTTCAGTTCGCAGACGATCTCCGCGAAGCAGATCCCGCTGGTGCGCCGGCGTCTCGGAATCGTCTTTCAGGATTTTCGATTGTTGGAGGACCGGAACGTTTACGACAATGTCGCCTTCGCGCTGCACGTCACGAATGCGAAGCGGGCGGATATCAAGAAGAAGGTGCTTCACGCGCTTGCCGACGTCGGCCTCAGCCACAAGCGGAATCACATGCCGTCGGAACTTTCTGGTGGAGAACAGCAGCGGACGGTCATCGCGCGCGCGCTCATCAACGACCCCGCCGTGTTGCTGGCGGACGAACCCACAGGAAATCTCGACCCGACTTCGTCGGCGGAGATCATGGAATTGCTGACGAAGATCAACATGCGGGGTACGGCCATTCTCATGGCCACGCATAACTATGATCTGGTGAGGAAGTATCCCGCACGGATCGTGCAGTTGAAAGAAGGGAAACTGCTGGAAGTAACGAAACCTACCGAACCTGCTCCACGCGCCGCACGTCCGGGTACTCGATCATAAGCGCCCGTTCGATCCCCGCACGCAACGTCATCAGCGACATCGGGCATCCAAGACAGGAACCCTTCAGTCGCACTTCGACGATCCCGTCGTCCGTCAGCCGCACAAGCTCAATATCCCCGCCGTCCGCAGCCAGATAGGGCCGCAGACGGTTGAGGGATTCTTCGATCGATTGCGTCGTCACCATCGATTCACTCAGTTCTTGCTTGGGATCAGGATCTCAACGTTTGGCGTCTGCGGTGTTCCCAGATGCTGGATGCTGATCTGAGCCGCGAGCAACCGGGCGATCGTCCGGAGTGCCTGCGCTTGCGGGCTGTCCGCCTCGCCATGGACGATCGGGTCCCCTGCATCTCCGCCGATGCGAATCTTCGTGTCGATCGGGATCTCACCAAGGAACGGCACATTCAGTTCCTCCGCCGTTCGTTTTCCGCCGCCGGAATCGAAGATATTCTCCCGCTGTCCGCAATGCGTGCACAGGTAGTAGCTCATGTTCTCGACGATGCCGAGCACGGGAACATTCACTTTGTTGAACATCACCAATCCCTTTCGCGCATCGGCAAGCGCCACATCCTGCGGCGTCGATACAATGACCGCTCCCGTCAACGGGATCGTTTGGACCAACGTCAGTTGGATGTCCCCTGTTCCCGGAGGCAGGTCGAAGATGAGATAATCCAATTCTCCCCAGAGGACATCGCCCATGAACTGCTTCACCGCGCCGCTCGCCATCGGTCCACGCCAAATGACCGCCTGCATCGGATCGACCAGAAATCCGATCGACATCACCTTCACACCGTAGCGCTCGAGCGGGATCAGCTTGTTCTGCGAGATCTTCGGCCGGTCGTTGATCCCGAACATGAGCGGAATGCTCGGACCGTACACGTCTGCGTCGACAAGTCCGACCTTCGCACCGTCCATGGCAAGGGCCACCGCGAGATTGACGGCCACCGTGGATTTCCCGACGCCTCCTTTGCCGCTTGCCACGGCGATGGTGTTCTTGACATTCGGGAGAATGGCCTCCTTCTGGCCGTCCGCATGAGAGCGCACGTTCGAAGTCAGCGTGATCGAGATCTTCCCCGCGCCGGAGATCGAGGAGCGGATGGCCTTTTCACAATCAACCTTGAACTGATCGCGGACCGGACATGCCGGCGTCGTCAGCTGCAGATCGAATTGGATGTCCGATCCGCTGATGGCGATGTTCTTGACGAATCCGAGCGTTACGATATCCCGATGAAGGTCCGGGTCCTGCACAACGCGAAGCGCCTTCAGAATATTCTCTTCGTTTAACGGTAGCATAGTCTCTCTTCAGTCGTAGTGTGGAATATGGTACAAACGTCCTCGATGAACACGTGGTTCCCCTAACCCTTGATGACGCCGATGGGAACCAAGCGTGCGACCATCCGCGCGATCCCCGCCTCATGAACGATGCGGACAACGCGCGTTACGTCCTTGTAGGCTTCCGGCTTTTCCTCGGTCAGACCGCTCTTCGTCGCGCTGCGAACATGAATGCCGCGGGATTCCAACGCCCGAATTACTTCCTCCGCCGTTGTGTCCTTC
>JBFYQI010000155.1:0-2873 GCA_041302875.1 Ignavibacteria bacterium | reverse complement strand
GTAGTGATCCCCGCAGAGCGGATTAAATCCGTCCACGGCGCGGTCGGCACCTTCTATAACGCGGAAGTTGTGCGGATTTCTATTGTGGTCAAGAATGATCTCCTGATACAGCGCTTTCAGGTCCGCCATCAGCCGAACACCTCCTGGACACGCCGCACGCCGCTGACGAGGGCATCGACGTCGGAATGATCATTGTAGAATGCGAATGAGGCCCGCGCCGTCGCGGGGACACCAAATCGTGCCATGACCGGCTGCGCGCAGTGGTGCCCGGTCCGAATGGCTACGCCTTCCTGGTCAAGCACCGTTCCAATGTCATGCGGGTGCACATGGTCCAGAACGAAGGAGACAACACCCGTTTTCGCGGCAGCGGTGCCGATCAACCGAATACCGTCGATGGCCGCGAGCGCTGATTCCGCATATCGGAGGACATCCTCTTCATGTTCAGCGATCGCATCCCAGTTCATGCGTTCCAGATACTCGAGGGCGGCTCCAAATCCGATCCCACCCGCAATGTTCGGGGTTCCTGCTTCAAACTTGTACGGAAGGTCATTGTAGGTCGTGCGTTCGAAGGTCACGGAACGGATCATGTCCCCGCCTCCCTGGTACGGCGGAAGCTCTGCCAAGACGCTCTCCTTGCCATACAAAACGCCAACGCCTGTCGGACCGAACAGCTTGTGCGCAGACAACACGTAGAAGTCGCAATCCAGCGCCTTCAGGTTGACGCGCAGATGCGGGACCGCTTGAGCCCCGTCGATAAGCACAAGCGCATTCCGACTGTGAGCCGCTCTGACGATCTCCGCAACCGGGTTGATCGTACCGAGCGCATTCGACACATGCGTCACTGCGACCATCTTCGTTCGGCTCGTCAGAAGACGGTCGAATTCCTCCATGCGAAGCGCACCGTCGTCATCGATGGGTGCGATCTGAAGAGTGGCACCCGTCTCCTCACAGAGCATTTGCCACGGCACGATGTTCGAATGATGCTCCATGGCTGTAATGAGGATCTCGTCACCGCGTCCGATCCTGCGGCGGAGACCGGCAGCGACGAGGTTGATGCCCTCTGTTGCTCCTCGGACGAAGACCACCTCTCGCTCAGATCCCGCGCCAATGAATCCGGCGATACGCGCGCGCGCCGCCTCGTACTGCTCCGTCGCGTGTTCGCTCAGGTGATGGACGCCGCGATGGATATTCGCGTTCTCATGTGTGTAGTAGCGGGCGATCGCATCGATCACCTGCTGAGGCTTCTGTGTTGTCGCCGCATTGTCCAGGTAGACGAGGCGCTTTCCCCGCATGCGAGCATTGAGGATGGGAAAGTCCTTCCGCGCGGCGGCGACATCAAATCCCCGCGAGGTCAATGGTCCGTGTGTCGCACCCGTGGTCACGCGATCATCCGTTCTTTCTTCCCCTGTCCAATCGGGCGTGGATGACCCCCTCGAGCCTCTGCCGCAACGATTCGACATGCACCCGCTCCGTCACATCGGCAGCAAATGCGAAGGTGAGGATGTCGCGTGCCGCCGTCTCATCGATTCCTCGTGATCTCAAATAGAAGATCTGATTCTCATCCAATTGTCCGACCGTCGCTCCGTGCGTGCACTTCACATCGTCGGCGAAGATCTCCAGCTGCGGTTTGGTGTCGATCGTCGCCTCGTCCGACAACAAGAGCGTCTTGTTCGTCTGCTTGGCATCGGTCTTCTGGGCATCTTTGCGGACAAAGATCTTCCCGTTGAACACCCCCCGTGCCCGGCCGTCAAGAATCGATTTGTAGAGCTCGTGGCTGTTGCAGCGCGGATTCGCGTGGTCGATCGTCGTATGATTGTCGATGACCTGCGAGGCTGTACCAAGTGACAATCCGTTCAGCGTGCACTCGATCCCTTCGGCCGCCATAACGGCGGTCACGTTATTCCGCACGAGTTGGCCGCCCACGTTGATGGAGTTCGACGTGAACGCGCTCCCCGCCTCCTGGCGGATCAGCATCGTGCCAACGTGGAACGCGTGCGGGCTCTCGTTTTGATACCGATCATGCTCGAGGATCGCCCGCGGACCGACGGCGACAT
Organism: Ignavibacteria bacterium; assembly: GCA_041302875.1. GTDB lineage: Bacteria > Bacteroidota > Ignavibacteria > UBA10030 > UBA10030 > JAKAJH01. The sequence goes on along the minus strand of JBFYQI010000155.1, from coordinate 819 downwards.
GTGTGAGGCAGTTGGTCAGGTAGGGACGTTCCTGTTCTGCCACATAGGTTTCGACCACAGTCGCCTGAGCGTGCTCACCGATGATGAGCACATTCCGGGGCTGGATGATCTGCGGGTCCGGCTGCTCGGACGCGATGAACACGAATTGAAACGGCCGTTCAACGACGACGCCTTTGGGAATGGAAAGAAAACCTCCATCCAGGAGAAAGGCGTCGTTCAGGGCAGTGAAGGCGTTCTCCTCCGGACGTCCTGATGGCGCAAGATGGACTTGGAGGATCTCCGGATACGCGCGCATCGCTGCGCGCAACGACATAAAGAGAACGCCATCCGGCAATGATGCCGTCGACGACATTTCGTTGTGGAACGATCCATCGACAAAGACCAGCCGATATGCGTCCTCGAGGAATTCTGCGGACACATGCGCCGGGAAGTCCGAATGACGATGCTCATTCTCAGGCACCGTAAACGTGGTGTTCGCGATCGGTGCAACATTCGTAAATCGCCACTCTTCATCCCGCGCCGTGGGAAAACCAAGGCGCGCAAAGGTTTGGATGCCTCGCTGGCGAACCTTGTGGAATTCTGTGCCCCGCTCGCCATTCAGACGCCGTTCAAATGCGGCGAACTGTTCCTCGAATCGACGGACCGACTGCTGCTTGTTCTCCATGTGTCCGTTCCTCATCCGACCGCCACGCGGTCTATCCCTTCACGCACCCAATCATAGCCCTGTTCCTCGAGCGTGATCGCGAGTTCCTTTCCGCCGGATTTGACGATGCGGCCGTCGACCAGTACATGCACAAAATCCGGAACGATGTAATTCAG
>JBFYQI010000125.1:0-6034 GCA_041302875.1 Ignavibacteria bacterium | reverse complement strand
TCCGCGATCATCGACGGCAAGATCTCCGGGTATGCGTACGAGCTGATCAAATCGAATGAGATCAAACCCGACCTGTTCGTTTCGATCCACAACAACGGTGCAACGAACCGGAACGCCTGCTGGGGCTTTGTCCACGAGGGGGATCAACATGAGGCAACAAATCGCGAGATCGCACGCGCACTCGTCAAAGCGGTCTGCGACGTTTCAGGGCTTGAGGATGCGAAGGATCACGGGGACAGTTCTCCGAATCGGAACGACTACAGGTGTCTGGCCACGGGGAAACTCTCGTTCTACAGTCTGGATGAGAATGTGAACAAGGCACCATATAGAGTTCTGTTGGAGATCGGTGACAATGCGGTGAGTCGCGCGGTCCTAACCGACCCTGAATTTCAGCGAAAAATGGGGAAAGCGATCCAAACGACTATCGAGGGGATGATACGCTGAATTCCGATCTTGGCTCTTTCCTTCAATTTCCTGCGTCTATTCATTGATAGCACACTCCCGGCAGATTAAGAAGCCGGGAGTCCCGCCTTTCCGAACGCCCAAAATTGCTTGATTCGGGAACTCATTTCCCTTAAATTAGCACGTTATTGATTTTCGCTGAGATGCCGCTTTAATGAAGGTGTCGTAACTCCTCATTTTACAATGCCAATAATCCTACATAGTCGATTCGGCCTCCTCCTGACCATTCTTCTGTTGGTCTGGTCGGTTGGCCAATACGCTGTTGCTCAGGAAAGCGAATCGATTCGTGAGGAGCAGGATTTCTCGTTCGCAATGGGATTGTATCGCGACAGCCTGTTCCAAATGGCATCCGAGCAGTTTGCGCAGTTCGAGACGAGGCACGAGAAAAGCCGCCGACGAGATGAAGCCGCTTTTTTGAAAGGCGAATGCCTCGCTGCGATCGGTCAGCATGCATCCGCGCTCGACAGCTTCACCGAGTTTCTTCTCCGGTATTCCCAAAGCCGATTCGCCCCGGACGCACGTTTCCGGAAAGGACAATCTCTCCTGCAACTGGGACGTGCGAGCGAAGCGGTCCGTGAGTTCCGAATCATCCTCGACCGCCATAATGACCGGGATATTGCCGGCGAAGCAGCCTATTGGATAGGAGAAAGCTACTTCAAGAACGGGGACGACGAGAACGCGATCAAATATTATCTGCTTGCTGCGGAAGGGTACCCCCAAAGCCCTGTCCGCGATTACGCGCTCTACTCGATCGGATGGACGTACCAGAAGAAGGGGGACCTTGCCCGCGCGGCTCAGGCCTACGAGCGGATGGCGAGAGAATACCCGGCGAGCAAACTTGCCCCTGAGGCCATTGTCCGTGCGGGCGAATGTCTGTACCAGCGGAAGGACTATGTCAAGGCCGAATCCTGGCTCATGGATGCGGCTTCCAACGTCACCCTGGCTGATCACAAAGCGCGTCGAGATTATGTCCTCGCCGATTCAAAGTATCAACGCGGTCAGCATGCCGAAGCGATCGCTTCCTTCCGGCAATTCCTCCGTGATCATCCGGCACATCCGCTTCGTCGCGACGCGCAGTATGCTTTGGGATGGAGCTACCTGAAGACCAAGCAGTATCCGGCGAGCATTGAGTCATTCCGCGCACTCGCTGCGGATTCGGATGATCTGGGCCATGCAGCGCTGTTCCGCCTCGGCGTCGCCTTCGGTTTGGACGGGAAGAACGACTCCGCGCGGGCGCGATACGACGAGACGGTGCGCAGGTTCCCGAACGGGGAGTATGCCGACAACGCGCTCTATGAAGCGGCGGCGCTCTCCTTTGAGGGGAAGCAATGGAAGAACGCGCGCACCTTGCTCGAACGGCTTCTGAAGGACTATCCGAAAAGCGAGCTCAGACCCGAAGCGCAGCGCATGGTGGGTGAGTGTCTGCTCGCTGAAGGCGACATCGCCGGAGCAGAGAAGCAATTTGCGGCGGCTGCTTCAGCTGGAGAGGCGTCCGACGAGGTGCGATCGCTTTCGCTCTTCCAATCGGCCTGGTCCCAGTACAAGCTGAAGAATCACGACCAGGCCTCTGCGTTGTTCGCACAGTTCCTCCAGCGGTACCCCGCGCACGAGCGGCGGCATCTTGCCTTCTTTTGGAAGGGGGAGTCGGAGTATGCTTCAGGCAAGTTTGCGGATGCACGTTCATCTTATGTTTCCGCGGCGGCCACGAAAGACGGAGAGAAACGAGAAGATGCACTCTATGGAGCGGCTTGGTCTTCACTCCGACTCTCGCGGTTTGACGATGCGATCGCAGGATTCGAGCAGCTCCTGGTTGAGTATCCGAAGGGATCCCGCGCATTCGATGCACGCCTCCGACTCGGTGACTGCTATTTCCAGAAGAAGGACTATCGGAAAGCCGCTGAAAGCTATCTCCTTGTGATCCGATTATTCCCCGGACACTCGGGATTGGATGAGGCGCATTATCAACTCGGACAGAGCTTTGAAAAGGCCGGGAATAACGCCGAGGCGTACAAAGCGTTCGAAGCGTTGGTGACGCAGATCCCCGCCTCGCCGCTTGCGGATGACGCCCAGTACGCTCTCGGGTGGATCAGTTTCAAGCGGAAAGAGTTCAACGACGCTATCACGGAATTCCAGAAGGTCGTCAAGAACTATCCTGATGGTGACGCGGCACCTCGCGCATGGTACAGCATGGGCGATGCGTACTACAATCAGCAGATGTACGAACCCGCCGAAAAAACCTACCGCGAACTCCTGAAACGCCACCCGGAACATCCCCTCGTTGCCGATGCGACCGTCGGGATTCAGTATTGCCTCATCGCACGCGGCAAGGATCAGGAAGCGATGGCGGTGATCGACGAGTTCGTCCGCGAGCATCCGACATCTCCCGCAGCGGCCGACCTGCAGATGAAAAAGGCGGACCTTCTCTTCAACAAGAAGAACTACCCGGGTGCGGCGACGGAATACCGGGCATTTCTTTCGAAGTTCCCGCGGTCGCGGAATGCCGCACAAGCAAGCTATCGGCTCGCGGAGTCGTATCGCCTGCAGGGAAATCTGACCGAGGCAGCAGAGACATACGAACGCACTGCGACGTTGACCGGTGCAACGCCCACATTGGCAGGACGTTCCCTACTGGATGCGGCTCGCATCTACATCGATCAAGGAGCGTCGCAGAAAGCGCTCGGCGTTCTTGACGGAGTTATCAAGAAGAACACTGTGAAGGCGGTGGTTGCCGAGGCGAGGCTCCTTCGCGGTATCCTCTTCGAGCGAGCGGGTAATCGCGGTGAGGCCGCGGCGGAATACCAGGCGCTGGTGACCGATCTGCCGACGCTGGATGTGACGGACGACGCACGGGTCCGTCTGGCCCGTATCCATCTGGCTGGCTCGCGTCCCGAGGAAGCTCGTACGCTTGCCGAACGCGTGGCGACATCGCGCAAGGATGCGCTGGGAGCGGAAGCGCAATGCCTTGTGGCGGAGACCTACGCCGCGCAGTCGAACTGGGCCGAGGCACTCAAGGCGTACCTGCGGGTGCGATACGTCTTCCCGTCACACGCAAAGTGGATCACGAGATCTGCGGTGGGTGCGGGGATCGCCTACGAGCGCCTTGGCGATCCGGGCAAAGCGGCGGATCAGTATCGCTCTGCGGTGAAGACGGCGGGTGATGCGGCAGCCGTGAAGGAAGCTCAAGACCGGCTTTTGGGGATGCAGAAGCCATGAGTCTCATACGAAATGCCGGATGCGCGATCCTCCTCGTTGCGGGTAGCACGGACATTCTTTTCGGTCAGCAGGACATCAAGGAAACACCGACGATCACTATCCGGATGAAGAAGGATTCGCTCGCGACGGTCAGGCAGGATTCACAGGCCGTTGCTCAGGTTCCACTCCCGGATTTCGACATCCCCGAGTATGTCATCACGGGTACGGCGACGATAGACCTTCCCCCTGCGGAACGAATGGCAACCGATGCAGTGACGACGGCGTTTCCCCCCGTTCTGCGCGCGATGCGATCCACTCTGCGAGACCGTTCCATCGAAGGTCCAAACGAACGAAATGCGACCTACGGGTTCCAATCGGTCTATGGATGGAACGGACGGGCCTTTGCATCCATCGGGACATTCTTCACTCCACGGCTTGAGGCGTGGGTTGGACGATCGGATGAACGATATCGGGTTGATGTTGATGCGGGTTATGGCCGCACGAAGGGTTGGACGCGATCCTCCGACCGCACGGAAGCGAATGGTTCGGTCGCGGGAACGTATGTCCTCTCGGGAGACTCGCCGCTGATCCAGGATGCCCAGGTAGATGCCCGAGCAGGATTCCAGTCCGCCGCGTACCGTTTCTTCGGATCGGTGGTCCCCGACCTTCGTCGGGAAGTTTCGCACACAAAGGTGGCTGTCGGTGCCCAAAGCCTCTCGAACGGCGAACTTCCGTACGTTCTCAGGCTGAGCATTTATTCGATGAAAGTGTCCGATTCGGCGCGTGCCGTGAATGAAGGCGGAATTCGGTTCGGTGTACGCACATTGTTCGAAGCGCTCGCATTGCCGTGGGAACTGTCATTCAGGCTCGATAACGGGAGTTTCTCCGGTTTCCGTCGTGGATCGCAATCGTACTTTCACTTGGAGGCGGGGACGTGGACCGATATCGGACCAGTGTCGTTGACCATCGCCGCTCGGGTCATGTCGGCGCGCAGTGTCGGATCCTCTCAGCTGCTTCGCTTCTATCCGCATATCACAGCGTCCACGGCGCTCGATGATGTCCATGCCCTTCAGCTGGCATTCGCACCGACGCTGGAGCATCGGACCCTCGCAATGGCCGTTTCGGAGAATCCGTACGTGTCGACGCAGACGACGCTGCGGCCGACCGACGGCCGACAGATGTGGACGCTCTCGCTTTCTTCGAACTGGAATTCCCGCATCCAGACGGTGGGATCGGTTGAGTACCGGCATGCTGCTGATGCACCGTATAGCCTGGATACATCCTCGCTCGGGATATGGTCTCTCGCATATGCACCGAGCGCTTCGATCTTCGCGCTCAACGTCGGCGCGGTTGCAACATTATCCCCAAATGATTATTTTGCTTCGAAATTCGCGATTCGCTCTGTGCGGTTTGATCAGATCGATTCCCATGTTCCGTACGTTCCGAAGGCGGAGCTTGAACTGGCGTACACACGGTCGATCGGCACCGCGCTCAGCGTTGCACCCCGCGTGTTCGGATCATTCGGCCGAGTCGCTGATCCGGCTGGCGCGGCACTCCCGACACTCTGGCAACTCGATGTGCGGGCGGAGTATCGACTGTTACCAAATGCAGTGGTGTTGTTGGACCTATCCAATTTGTTGAACCGTTCGAACGAAACGTGGCGAGGCTACCGCGATCGCCCGTTCAGCATAACGCTCGGAATAGATGTTCGGTGGTGAACCCAATTTCGTTGTATCGCGGACGCAACTCCCACACTTCAAGGAGGTACTTCGATGCCAGATCTTAACCTGATCGATGATGACGGCGGCCTGGAAACCTCGTCCTCTCCATCAACCCCTACACCTGCTCCGACACCCAAGAAACGGCCGTCCGGAGGAGGAGGAAGCAAGAATATCCTGATCATAATGATCATTGTGATCCTTGCTGCTGTGGCGGTCTTTTATCTCAACAAGCGCGGGATCATCAAGCTGTGGGGCAAGAAGGCGACTCCGGCGGTCGCAGAAATGACCGAGGAGGATGCGATGGGAGATGACATGATGGATATGCAGGAGCCGATGCCGGGCGGTGAGCAGGTCCAGACGGCCCCGACCGACACCGAGCAGGTCGCAATGCTCGAGACCCCTCCGGTCGACGAGTACGCTCCGGTCACTCCGGGCGGAGAGCAGCCCCGGCCCGATGCCGCGACTTCTCAGGAACCGGTGAAAAGCGTCAAACCGGTGCCCATCAAACCAGATGGCGCGAAGCCAGAAGGCACACCTTCCGGTGATACCAGATTGGCGGGGATGACCGGCGAGTTCACGGCACAAGTTGGTGCCTTCCGCGAGCGCAATCGCGCTGAATCGGTCGTGGCCAATCTATCGGAATCGGGCTATCCGGCGTT
>JBFYQI010000119.1:0-3395 GCA_041302875.1 Ignavibacteria bacterium | reverse complement strand
TCCACACACATCCGACCGGCATCCAGGCGTCGAAGACGCCGAACAACCCCGGTGTCTGGTTCGACGTTCAACGTGTTCCCATCGCGCTGTTCCTCGGGAAGATCGACACGGCCCGCGTGATCATGGAACAAGCGAAGACCGAACGCATAGCACTCCAGATCGAACCGGACGGGTCCATGCCCAAGGAACTCGGACGAACGATCTCGAATCACTACACGCAATTCACCATCGAGGCATTCGTTCTTCTTGCGTCATTTGGCGATGCGTCGGGAGTGGACCTCTGGAACTTCTCAACCCCCGACGGGCGCAGCATTCCTCAAACGCTCCGGTTCCTGCTTCCGTACTTGCGCGGAGAGAAGATCTGGACTTGGAAGAACATCAAACCATATGAGTGGCAGGGGATGTATCCCTTCTTTCTCCGCGCCTCCGTCGCATTGCCGGAGGAAGGGTTTGACGTCGTAGCACGGTCGCTTGAGACTGCGAGATCAAAGAAGGACCTGGTGCATCTCCTCATCGGCAAGTAACTGCATACTCACCATCGGAATTGTGAACATGACACCGTTTCTCGAACAACTCGGATTACTAGGGATTGTCCCCGTTGTGGTCATCGATCAGGAAGACCATGCCGCACCTCTCGCGGAAGCATTGATAGAAGGAGGGCTTCCCTGCATTGAAGTGACACTGCGAACTGAGGCTGGCATTCGGGCGATCGCCGCCGTGAAAAAACATGCTCCGCGGATGATCATCGGGGCAGGCACCGTCTTGTCCGTCGACCAGGCGAAGGCGGCGGTCGACAACGGCGCGCAGTGGGTCGTCTCCCCGGGATTCAATCCGAAAGTAGTGGACTACTGTCTGTCGCAGAATATTCCCGTCACGCCGGGCGTCGCGACGCCGTCGGAAGTGGAGATGGCGATCGAAGCCGGTCTGGATGTGGTCAAGTTCTTTCCTGCCGAGCAGAATGGCGGCGTGGAGTTTCTCCGCGCATTGTCCGGGCCCTATCGCAGGATGAAATTCATTCCCACCGGCGGCGTTTCGGAAGAGAACCTGGTTGCGTATTTGAAGCTGCCAAGCGTGCTCGCCTGCGGCGGCAGCTGGATGGTGAAGGCGGACCTGATCGCTGCAAAGAACTTTGACCAGATCCGGATCCTGACGGATCGGGCGATCAAACTGATGCTCGGGATGCAGCTGCGTCATATCGGAATGAACATGGCGGATGCGTCCAAGACGCCAGAGGTGGCGGATCGCCTCTCAGCGATCTTTGGTCTCCCTCAGCGCGACACGCCGGGTTCGATCTTCGTTGGAAACGAATTCGAGGTTCTCAAGCGCGTCTACCTTGGAACACACGGCCACATCGCGATCAGCACGCCATTCATCGATCGAGCCGTGGCATACCTCGAACGCCGGGGCGTCAAGATGAACGAGAAGACGCGAGACCTCCGGGACGGGAAGCTGCACGCGGTCTATTTCGATGAGGAAGTTGGAGGATTCGCGTTTCATCTGCTGCAGGTGTAGGAAGAGTCTAAGTCAAAAGTCAGAAGGCAAAAGTCAAAAGCCGAAAGATGAGGCACTTATGAAGATGCGATTGCTGACGATCGGGATAGCGCTGTTTGTATTGATGTCTCCGGCATGCGCGGAGGAAACGATCACGGTGCGGTCTGCGAAAGAGTTGAAGTTCGCTCTGCGCGGCGTCGTTCCGGGGACGACCATAGAGGTCGACGACGGCACGTACGAGCTTGAAGAGACGGTGAAGATCAAGATCAGCGGTGAGTGGGGGAAGCCGATCGTCCTCAAGGCGAAGAATCGCGGGAAAGCCGTGTTTGTTGGGGATTCCCGGTTTCAGCTGAATGGCGTGTCCCACTTCGTCATCGAAGGATTCGAATTCGCCAGCGTTGAAGGTCCCGCGATCGAATTGCGCGGATGTCAGCATGTGCGCGTCACACGGAATATCTTTCACCTGTCCGAAACCAAGCGCTCGTCGTGGGTCATGATCGACGGATGGAAGGAAGATACCACGAAGGTGAGCAAGCATAACCGAGTGGACCACAATCTCTTCGAGAACAAGTCGGTGTTGGGGAACTTCGTCACCATCGAAGGGACAAAGACGGTTCCGCCCACGGTTTCGCAACATGATCGGATCGACCGGAATCATTTCCGCAACATCGGTCCGCGTGCGGAGAACGTCCTTGAGGCGATCCGCATCGGGTCGTCCGACTACACGCTCTCGGACGGCTTCACCGTGTTGGAGGAGAACCTGTTCGAACATTGCGATGGCGATCCGGAGTACATCTCCATCAAGTCGAGCCGCGATACGGTCCGGTCGAATACGTTCGTCGAATGTCTTGGTTCTTTGTCCCTGCGTCATGGGAACGGCAGCGTCGTCTCCAGGAATTTCATCTTCGGGAACAGGCGAACGGGGACCTTTCTCGATAGCACGGGAAAACTCTGGACGCTGGGGACGGGGGGCATCCGTCTCTGCGGCGACGACATGGTCATGGAGGATAATTATCTCGAAGGTCTCACGGGCTCCGAGTGGGATGCCTCGTTCGCCGTCACCGGCGGTGATGCGGAGTATGGGGATGGAAAGCCGCTCACGAAACACTTCCGAACGCGGAATGCCGTCTTCCGTCGAAATACGCTCGTGGACAACGCAAGCGGGATCGAAGTCGGATACAATGGCGGCGGATTCCAGGGGAACTGGTGGCCGATGGCCCCGACCGGATTGACATTCGAAGACAATCTCGTTGTCGGGTCCGCGGATAGTCTGATCAAGTTCTTCAATCCCCCGGTGAACTCGGTCTGGAAAGGGAACATCGTTTGGCCAACGCGAGGCGCGGTCGCATCATCGCAACCGACGAATGGGATCGAAGTGCGGGATCCGAAACTGGTGAAGGTTCATGGACTTTGGAAACCGAATGCCGCGGGATTGGAACGTGTCGGCTCGGCGATCGTTCAAACCTCCCGTCCGCTGACGTCCGGTGACGTTGGCCCGGAGGCTGATTGACCATGCGTCTCGCTCTCGGCCTCATACTGATTAGCGCACAACTCGCGACAGCACAGTCGTGGTATTCTTCGCTCGTCGCCCCGGACTCAGCTGGTCGATTGACCTACGTACGCGACAGCGAAGGGAATCGAATCCCCGATTTCAGTTATGCGGGGTACAAGAACGGGATGGCACCGATTCCGGACGTTTCCGTCGTGAAGACGATCTCTCCACTGGCAGGGGACAACACGGCGCATATCCAGGCCGCCATCAGCGAGGTCGCCCAGCGGCCGTTAGACGGAACGGGATTTCGTGGTGCGATCCTGATGACTGCCGGTGCATACAGAGTGTCGGGAAGGATTCAGCTCAATACGTCGGGCATCGTGCTTCGCGGTGTTGGTGACGATGCGGACAC
>JBFYQI010000086.1:0-3803 GCA_041302875.1 Ignavibacteria bacterium | reverse complement strand
GGAGCATGGCTTGGAGGGGACGAAAAGGTCCTAAAGATAATAAAGATACCCCTTTATCTGAGGAAAGACAAGCCTGTGGACATTCCTCGCGTTGCCTTTCCCGGCAAAAGTGGATAACTTGACTCATGCAAAGCCTCCGTTATAAGATCGGCTGGAGCTATTCGGTCCTCGTGCTCATAGGCCTGGCAACCAGCATCTTTGCCATGTATACATTCACCCGCCTCCGGGAAACCGTCGAGCCGATCCTGGAGGAGACCTACTCCGCCGCCGTTTCCGCCGAAAACCTCGTTCGTGCCCTCGATAAACAGGAGGTCGCACAACTGAATGCCCTCGTGGGCGATTGGGAATTGCACCAGTCGTACGCGAAGGACGCCCGCGATGACTTTCTCCGGGCACTCGACCTCACGCGCCAGCAGAACACGCACCGCGAACAGCAAAGCGTTGTCGACAGCATCATCATCGACTACCGCACATATCTGCAAGCATCCGATTCGCTCTTTCAGCTCCTCGGCCATCGGCAGACCCGCGACATCGCACTGCGATACCAGCAATTCGTCATTGGCCCGCTTACCGACCGTCTGAAGACAAATTGCTTCCGCCTCCTTGAGGCGAACCAGATCGCGATGCAGCGCACGAATCAGGTGGTTCGCGACACGACCCGGAATGCGATCATTCTTGTCATCTTCGCCTCCATCGCATCGATCACGCTGAGCCTGTTGGCTGGTATCCAGTTCACGCGGACCATCATTCGTCCCGCCGAACACCTGACCGAGATCGTCCGCAAGATCTCCCAGGGGCATCTGAATCAGAAGGTCGACGTCACGACGAACGACGAGATCGGCGAGCTCAGCGTCGAGTTCAACAAGATGACGGAGCGGCTTCGTGCGTACGAACAGATGAATGTCCGCCAGTTGATCGCCGAGAAGAACAAATCGGAAACGATCGTTGCCAACATTGCCGACCCGATCATCGTAACGGATGAGAAGGACCGCCTCATTCTGTTGAACCAGGCGGCCGCCGCCCTCCTGGACGCGGGGACGAACAATTGGAACGGGCGGAAGCTCAACGAGGTTCTCCAGGATAAAAAGTGGACCGCGATCCTTCAATCGGGAGGAACATCCAAACATGATCAGGACAGGCGGGAGATCCTCATCCCGGTCGAACGGGACGGTGCGACCCTTTACTTCCGCCCCCGTCAAATGCAGATCTTGGATGATCGACGCCGGATAACGGGGCGTGTCACGCTCCTCCAGGACGTAACCCGCTTCAAAGACCTCGACAAGATGAAATCGGAATTCGTCGCAACGGTCTCGCATGAACTGCGGACACCGCTGACCTCGCTGAGCATGGGGATCGACATCCTTTCCAAGGAAGTGCTCGGCGCGGTCAACGAACGGCAGCGGGATGTCCTGGCGGCGGCGAAAGATGACTGCGAGCGATTGCGAAAACTGATCAAGGATCTGCTCGATCTTTCCCGACTCGAGTCCGGGAAACTCGAGCTAGCCCGGGAGTCGATCGACCTCCGGATGCTGATCGATGATACGATCCGTCCGCTGCATCTTCCGTTTCAGGAGAAGCACATTCGGCTCGAGGTCGAAGTTCCCCCGACCATTCCTCGGTTCACGGGGGACGCGCATCAGCTTTCCTGGGTGTTGACCAACTTGCTCTCGAACGCGCTTCGGCACACCGACGAGGGAGGCGTCGTGACGATTCGGGCAAGCGCGACGCCGCGCGAGATCCAGGTTGCCGTCGAAGACACGGGGCGCGGCATTCCGTTGGAAGCACAGGAGACCATCTTCGAAAAATTCGTGCAGATAAAATCGTCCACAGAGACGACGCCGGGAAGCGTCGGGTTGGGACTGTCCATTGCACGCGAAGTAGTGGAAGCGCATGGTGGCCGCATCGGTGTGACGAGCGTGGTGGGGAAAGGAAGCACCTTCACATTTGCGATCCCATTGGGTAACGCCTGATGCCAGAATCAGAACGCGCGACAGCGCTCGTCGTCGAAGACGAACGGAATATCCTGAACACCATCGGCATCTGCCTGGAGGCGATCGGCGTCAACGCAACGCTGTGCAGCCGGCCGCAGGATGTGCTCGATCTGCTGCAGCATCAGTCGTTCGATCTCGCGTTTGTGGACCTCAAGATGTCTCCGATGGATGGCATGGAGGTGATGCAGGAGATCAAGCGATTCTCGCCCGAGACCATCGTCATCATCATGACCGCCCACGGTTCGATCGACAGCGCCGTTGCCGCCGTGAAGCATGGCGCCTATGATTATCTGCAGAAACCCTTCGACTTCGACGAACTCAAACTCTTCGCCCAGAAGGTGCTCGAACATCTCCGGCTTACGCGGGAAGTGCAGGCGTTGCGCCGACAGGTCGCCAATATCCCCGCGCCAATGCAGGTGGTCACCCGGAACCGTGCGATGCTTGACCAGCTTGACTTCGCCGCGCGGGTGGCGGAAAGCACGATCAGCGTGCTCATCGAGGGGGAAAGCGGGACGGGAAAGGAACTCGTGGCCGAGTTCATCCATCAGCGGAGTCCGCGAGCGGACGAGCCGTTCATCCGGGTGAACTGCGCGGCCATTCCGGAACAGCTTCTGGAGAGTGAATTATTTGGCCACGTCAAGGGCTCGTTCACCGGAGCCACCAAGGATCGCATAGGGCGGTTCGAAGCGGCCGACGGGGGAACGATCTTTTTCGACGAGGTCGCCGAACTCTCTCCCTCCATCCAGGCGAAGCTCTTGCGCGTGCTCCAAAGCAAGGAATTCGAACGCATCGGTGACAACACGACACGCAAGGTCGATGTCCGCGTCATTGCCGCCACCAACAAGAACCTCGACGAGTCGCTGAAGGAGGGGACGTTTCGGGAGGATCTGTTCTATCGACTGAACGGCGTCCGCATCAAGTTGCCTGCTCTGCGCGAACGCCTCGAGGATATTCCGCTTCTCATCCAATACTTTGTTGAGCGCGCAGCGAAGGGGAGAACGATCACGATCGCTCCGGATGCCGACAAGGCCCTTCGCTCGTACCGCTGGAGCGGGAACATCCGCGAACTCGAAAACGTGATCGAACGAGCGGTGCTCCTTGCCGTGAGCGGAACGATCGAGGTGACCCACCTCCCGCCGGAGCTCCGCGTTTCTCAAGAATCGCAGCCGCTTTCCCTCGACGAAACGGAACGACTTCACATCAAGAAGGTCCTCCAGATGGCGAAGGATTACGATGAAGCCGCCCGCGTTCTCGGAATCGACCGCAAGACACTGCTCAACAAACGGAAACGCTACGGGTTGTAAGAGGATTTTTTCCCCGCTTCACAAATCCTGCATGGACATGCGCTTACGAGAGGATCGTTGATTCATCTCGTTCGCGTGTGGAGAATCTCCCCGCATCGCCTGGTGACGGTCATCCTGCTCACTGCATTCTCGCACGAATTCCTTCGCACGCGTGGCACCGGATTTGCAGCAATCATCCCAGACGTTCGGTTCGATTTCTCGTCGATCGTTTCGCACCTCGCACACGAGAGGAGGATCCGATGCCAACCCCGCAATTCGTCACTTCCGCACTGCTGCAGCACGTCGTCGAAGTTCAGTCCTTCTATCACCGTTCAATGATGAGTGCGCTCGCTATTTCCACGATCCTCGTCGGATCCGTGGTGGGTCTGCTCCCTGATGCCTCGGCGCCTCACCGCGACGGCACCCGTCTTCCCAATTCCTTGCCTAATCCGTGGTGGCTCATTCCCTTGCCTCCGACGACCGGGAGTCAACGTCCGATCGTCCCGATCGATGGAGCCGTTCGACAGGT
>JBFYQI010000081.1:0-5012 GCA_041302875.1 Ignavibacteria bacterium | reverse complement strand
AAGAATTCCTTCTTCGACAGCTTCGTGATCCATCCCAATCCCGCTTCCAGCGGATGCGTGGTCTTGTCGATATCATTTCCGTAGAGCATGAATGCCATCTCGAGACGAAGCGTGTCGCGAGCGCCGAGCCCGATAGGCGCGATGTTGAATTCCGCTCCCGCCTGGAAGATCGCGTCCCACACCGCATGACCGGTCTTCTCATCGGATGTGAAATACAATTCAAATCCCAGTTCGCCCGTGTAGCCCGTACGCGAAACGATCATCGGCACACCCGCGACCGTCGCACGGACGAATGTGTAGTATTGAACAGGGGTCAGGTCCGTGCTCGTCAGCTTCTGAAGTGTGGCGAGCGATTTCGGCCCCTGGACCGCCAGCAGAGCTGTCGCATCGCTCACATCCTTTACCTCGACACCCGCCGGTGTATGCGACCGCAGCCACTCAAGATCCTTCTGGAGATTCGCCGCGTTCACGACGAGCATATACTGGTCTTCCATACGGTACACGAGAAGGTCGTCAACAATGCCGCCATCCTCGTAGCACATCGCGGAGTACTGGACCTTCCCCGGCGTCAATCGCTCAACGTCGTTGACGGTCACGCGCTGCAGAAACTCGAGCGCTCCGGATCCGCGTACTTCGAATTCGCCCATATGAGTGACATCGAAGACGCCGACGCGATTCCGCACGGCAAGATGCTCTTCGACGATGCCGGTGTATTGAACCGGCATTTCAAATCCGGCGAAATCGACGATCTTCGCTCCGTACCGCTGGTGAATATCAAAGAAGGGAGTGCGTTTCGCCATCTACTTACCCTGACCTTTCTTCCAATCGGCGAGGAACCGCTCGATGCCGATGTCGGTCAATGGATGCTTGATGAGCTGGTCGATAACCTTGAAGGGCATCGTGCAGATGTCCGCACCGATCATCGCAGCTTCGACGACGTGCATCGGATGACGGACGCTCGCAACGAGCACCTGCGTGTCGTAATCATAGTTCTTGTAGATGGTGACGATCTGACGAATGAGGTCCATGCCGTTCTGGCTGATGTCATCCAGCCGGCCGATGAACGGACTGATGAAGAACGCACCGGCCTTCGCTGCCATCAGGGCTTGCGTTGGGGAAAAGCAGAGTGTGACATTGCAGCGGATGCCTTCGCTCTTCAATGCCTTCGTGGCCTTCAGGCCGTCCTTGATCAACGGGACTTTGACAACGATGTTCTTGTGGATCTTGGCGAGCTCCCGCCCTTCCTTCATCATCCCTTCGAACTCGGTCGAAACGACCTCGGCGCTGATGGGACCGTCCACGATCGCGCAGATCTCGTCCAGGAGCTTTCGAAAATCCTTTCCTTCCTTGGCCACCAACGACGGATTCGTGGTGACGCCGTCGAGAAGTCCCAGACTTGCCGCTTCCTTGATTTCAGTAATGTTTGCAGTATCGATGAAAAACTTCATACGCAGTCTCCGAAAGCATTATTTGTACTGATCGGTCAGGTCTTTCTGCTGACGCGGCGAGATGAATCGGAATTCATCCAGGGGGAGCGACGGGTCAGAGATCAACTTCACCCGAACAAAGAACTTGAATTGAATGCGTGTCAGCCGGCTGATCGTTCCGTGGGACAGATACTCGGCGATCGTCGGATTGACCCGAAGCTCAAGCCGCAACTCCCGCTTCTCCGACTTGAACCGCTTGATCCAGCGTTCGATCTGATTGATGGTCGCCGACTTCGATTGCACCATGCCGGTGCCCCCGCAGGTCGGACAGGATTCGCTGAAGCTCATCGTGACGTTTTGCCGGATCCGCTGACGCGTCAACTGCACCAATCCGAATTCCGTCATTGGAAGAACCGTCACCTTCGCGCGATCCCGCCGAAGTTCCTTCTTCATCTCGTCATAGATCTTCTTCCGATTCTTCTCGTCCTCCAGGTCGATGTAGTCGACAACCACCAGTCCGCCGATATCGCGGAGCCGAAGTTGGCGGCAGATCTCCCGGGATGCCTCGAGGTCGGTGCGGAGCGAATTCAGTTCCTGTTCCTTCTTCGCCGCATACCGGCCGCTGTTGACGTCGATGACCGTCATCGCCTCGGTCTTCTCGATGAACAGGTATCCGCCGCTGCGGAGCCACACTTTTTTGCTGAACAGCGTCTGGAAATCCTTTTCCACGCCGTACTTGTCGAAGATGGGCTCCCGCCCCTTGTAGAACTCGACCCGGTCTGCCATGTCCGGCGACATCCATTGGACATACGCCCGGATCTCCTTAAAGAGCTTTTTGTCGTCGACGACGACATGCTCGACGACGTCCTGAAAGAGGTCGCGGATGACGCTGGATGTCGTGTCCATATCTTTGTAAACCAGCCGCGGCGCGGGACCTTCTTTCACCGCTTTCTCGATGGACCGCCAGGTCTTGACGAGTTCTTCGAGGTCCTGCTTGATATGCTCCTCTTCCTTTCCATCGGCCACGGTACGGATGATCGCGCCGAACCCGGAAGGAAGCATGCTCCGCACAATCTTGCGAAGGCGTCGCTTCTCCTTGAAGTTGTTCATCTTCTTGGAGACGCCGACCTTCCCGTCGAACGGGATCAGGACCAGGAAGCGGCCGGGGAGGGAGATCGCCGAACGCACGCGAACACCTTTCTTTCCCTGCGGTTCCTTAATGATCTGCACAAGGATATCCTGTCCCTTCTGCAGATTGACAGCGGGCGAAGTGCGGCTCTCGCTTCGGCGATGGGATGGTTCGCGCTCGCCGGAGGTTGCGGCGCCCCCGGCCTTTGTGGACGGGGTTGCCTCTCCCTTTTCGGACGAGCCGTTTCCGGATTCCGCGCCCTCCTCTTCCTCATCGTCGTCCTCATCGAACAGCGAGCTGTACTCCTCGATCGCGCCGACATCGGAGAAATGGAGAAAGGCGTCTTGCTCGAATCCGATATCGACGAACGACGCGCGGATGCCGGGCATCACCTTGGCCACACGGCCAAGATAGATGTCCCCGACGTTGCGTTCTTTCCCGGGGGTTTCAACGAAAAGCTCTGCGAGCCTTCCGTCTTCAAGGATGGCGATACGATGTTCGCTCGCCGTGGAGTTGATGACGATGTCTTTTTTCATCGCAAGGGGGTGTCCACTTCAGGCATGGGTGCAGGATGGGAGTACCGAGGGGTTCGGGCCGAAGCGGATGCATCCCGTACGAAGACCATCGTCGTTCGCAGCGGAGATACGCTCGTGCATGTGGCAAACCGGATCGACCGAACCTGGACGCCCGACCGCCGACGTGGCGGTCCCTCCCCGGACGCAGCAGAATGGCACACAGAAATGTGAATGTGAGAAGTGCAGTGAACTGCATGCTGGATGCCGTCATTCGCCCCATCCGGACTCACGGAGTTGCGGACAGATGCCGGGCCGACGGCGCGGGCCCAAAACGCTTGAGAGAATGCGGACAGAGAAAGAAAGAGGTCAAGCTCCCCTGCGTCACACACAACGGTATGTCGACCGTTGCTTCCTTCCGGACCTGGCGGGGTTGGACAGTGTCATGTTGCGCAGGACTTGACCTCAAACTTGACGTATACAACCGTTCTAGTGGTTGTTGCAGCGGCCTGTCTACCGCCGACCGTTCGCCGCGTGGCGCAGAGCGCCGCACGCTGAACTTGTGGAGCTGATCGGGATCGAACCGACGACCTCTTCGTTGCGAACGAAGCGCTCTCCCAGCTGAGCTACAGCCCCGGGGAAAGTGAAAAACAGGGAAATGAGGAAACGAAAAAATGACGCTAAGTCTCAGATCCAAGTGTAAAAATAAGGAAATTCTCATAGAAAAACAAATGATTGATTGTTGGCCGGAAAAGCTCTAAGATATCACCTCATTTCACGAACAGGAGCCGCGATGAGCGATACAGAATCAGTATTTCGGGAATTCGAGGACATCGTCCGGCGTCTGCGCAAGGAATGCCCCTGGGACCGGGAGCAAACCCATCAGTCTCTGCGGCCAACTCTGCTCGAAGAAACATATGAAGTCCTGGAGTCCATCGAGGCGAACGATCTTCAAGAGCTGAAAAAGGAGTTGGGAGATCTGCTGCTGCATATCCTTCTCCAGGCGGTGATCGCGGAAGAAGAGAAGGCGTTCACGCTTGCAGAGGTGATCCAGGGAATCTCCGACAAAATGGTCAGGCGGCATCCGCATGTATTTGGGGATGGTGAGGCGGCCGATGCCGACGCGGTGCGCAAGAGCTGGGAACACATCAAGATGGAAGAAGGACGCCGCTCCGTCCTCGAGGGAGTCCCGGTCGAACTCCCCGCCCTGGTACGCGCCATGCGGCTTCAGGAGAAGGCCAGCAAGGTGGGATTCGATTGGCACGAATCGGAAGCAGTGTGGAAGAAGGTGAACGAGGAAGTGCAGGAACTCCGGCACGCACAGGCAAGCTCGGATCAACATGCGGTGGATGAGGAATTTGGCGACCTGCTTTTCTCCCTCGTCAACTACGCACGCTTCATCAAGATCGACCCGGAATTCTCCCTTCGCCATGCTTGCGACAAATTCACCCGCCGCTTCCAGTACGTAGAAGAACGCCTTGCCCAGCAGGGAAAGAAACCAACGGACGTCACACTCGAGGAATTGGACAAGCTGTGGGAGGAAGGAAAGACATTGGAGGGATGAGCGGAAGAGCGGCGAGCCGATGGGGAGATGAGCCTGGAGTAAAAGTCAGAAGTCAAAAGGCAAAAGGGTAGGCCATTGTAGACTCACTCTTGCCAACCCTTTTGACTTGCGGCTTTTGAATTCTGCCTCTCCTCCAGGCTCATGGGCTCATTTGTTCACTTCCCCTCCCCCTTCAAACCTGTCGTACGCGTCGATGATATCCTTCACCAGGCGATGGCGTACCACGTCGCCCCGATCCAGATAGCTGAACGCGATCCCTTGCACCCCCTTCAACACCTCCTGGATCTGCACAAGACCTGACGTCGTCTTGGTCGGCAGATCGATCTGCGTCACGTCACCCGTGATGATCGCACGCGAGTGCATCCCCAGCCGCGTCAAAA
>JBFYQI010000075.1:0-3802 GCA_041302875.1 Ignavibacteria bacterium | reverse complement strand
GCTTCACCGCACACATGCAGCTGTTCGCATTCCAGAATCAGGTATTGCCGGAATATGAAGCGACGCGGCGCGCGGTGATGGAGCGCAATCCCGAGGTTGTCGAAATGGCGCCCTATCTCTCACGCGAGGGGATGATCCGCTCAAAGACGGATATCGATGGCGTCGTGATCAAAGGAGTCGATCCGCAGAACGACATTTCTGCGGCGAAGCGCCGGCTCGTTGAAGGGATCTATGATCTGGAGGAGCCGGAGCGGGGTCTGCAGAAGGTCATTCTCGGAAGGCGGCTGGCGGACAAACTGGAAGCGGTCGTCGGCGGACGGGTGGTGGTTTACGCCTTGGGAGGGCCCGCGTTGTCTCTCGCGCAGGCGCGCGTGATGCAGCTCGAAGTGACAGGGATCTACGAAACGGGCATGGCCGATTATGACGGGTCCGTGGTGTACGTAAACCTCACGACGGCGCAGCGGCTGTTTCAGGTGGGGAGAATGGTAAGCGGATTCGATATTCTCGTTTCCGACCAAAGCACGCTCGAGGGACTTGCGCGCCGCATTCCGGAACAACTCGGCTATCCTTACTACGCCAGAACGATGTATCAGATGTACCGAAATTTGTTCACATGGATCGATCTGCAACAGAAGCCCATCCCGATCATTCTTGGGCTGATCATCATTGTCGCAACGGTGAACATCATCGGGACGGTGCTCATGATGGTGATGGAAAAGGCGCGTGAGATAGGCGCGCTCCGGACGCTCGGCATGAAGAAGGCGACCCTCCTCCGCATCTTTCTGACGCAGGCCTTGCTCATCGGCGCGATCGGGACGCTTGCGGGAAATGTGCTGGCCTTCGTCGTCTGCTGGCTGGAGTTAAGATACCGGTTCTTCGCGCTTCCTTCCGGCATCTACTTCATGACCCATGTGCCGATCGAACTCTCCGTCTTCAATTTTCTCGTCGTGAGCATTCTGGCGGTTGCCATGACTTTGCTCGCGGCGTACCTCCCGGCACGTTTCGCATCGAAACTCGATCCGGTTGCGCTGATCAGATTCCGATGAAGACCTATCCGCGTTCCATAGCAATTCGCTATCTCGTCTCGCGCCGGTCGTTTGGACTTGTGACGGTGCTGTCGATCATTTCCGTCGCGGGCGTGACCATTGGCGTCGCGGCGCTCGTCGTGGTCCTCTCCGTGTTCAATGGGTTCCAGAACTTGGTGACCGGGATCCTGGTGGGATTTGACCCGCATGTCCGGATCGAACGACAGGTGCGGTCGGATACATCGGACTATGACGGCGTTCGTCAGAGCCTGCTCCGGAATCCCGAAGTCCGGGGCATTGCAGCATTCAGCGCCGGCAAGGCGCTCGTCGTCTCACGCGGTCTGAATCGTGTGATCACCGTCCGAGGAATCGAACCGGAACACCTTCGAGCAGTCTCCGGGCTGACGGAGAAGATCGTCCTCGGCTCTGCGGACTTCGAGGGAACGAATCGCAACGGGATCATCCTCGGCATGGTGCTCGCCGATCGGCTCGGCGTTGTCACTGGTGACACCATCTCGTTGGTCAGTCCGGCGGGCGCGGAGGCGGCGACTTTGACGCTTGGCGTTCCGATCATCAGAAGGTTTCAAGTCATCGGACTGTACGAAACGAACAATAAGGATTATGATTCGTTCTACGCCTTCACGACGTTGGCGAACGCGCAGACGCTTTTCAACGCGGCGGGACGCATCGACGGCCTGGACATTCGCCTTGATGCCTCGAACGAAGCCGTCGGATTCGCTCGAACGCGTGCCTCGGACCCGGCATTCGAAGGATTCCGCATATTGACGTGGTATGATCTTCACCGCGAATTGTACACGGTCATGCAGATCGAACGATGGGCAGCGTATATCATCCTGTGCTTGATCATCGCGGTGGCTTCCTTCAATCTGCTCGGCTCCTTGACGATGACGGTGATCGAGAAGACGCGTGACATCGGCATCCTTAAGGCTATGGGGGCGACAACAGGGGACATCCAGCAGATCTTCCTCTGGCAGGGACTGACCGTCGGAAGTGTGGGAACCGTGCTCGGGAACATCCTTGGATTGGGACTCGTCTACGCGCAGAATCGTTTCCATCTCTTTCCACTCGATCCCACGGTGTACATCATTCCGGCAATTCCCGTCCGCGTCGATGTGGTGGACATTGTCGTGGTTTCGGCCGCGGCCATGGTGTTATGTGCATTGGCGGCGCGGATGCCGGCGCGTCGTGCAGGTTCCCTGATCCCGGCGGAGGCCATTCGATGGGAGTGACAAACAAGCCACCAATCCTTCGGGCGGAGAACGTCTGGAAGGAATACCGAACAGGCCGGAATATCAACGTCGCCGTGCTCAAAGGGGTGGATCTGGAGGTTCGCCGCGGAGAATTGGTCGTGCTCGTCGGTCCCTCCGGTGCAGGCAAGAGCACGTTGTTGCACATTCTGGGCGGCTTGGATCGCCCCTCGCAGGGTTCCGTATGGGTGGGGGAGGAACAGATCTTTGCGATGGATGAGGAGCGCCTTGCGGATTTTCGGAACCGATCGCTCGGATTCGTGTTTCAATTCCATCATTTGCTCCCGGAGTTCACAGCGTTGGAAAATGTGATGATGCCCGCCTTGATCCAGGGGACCTCGCCCAAGGATTGCCGGGCGAAGGCGGAGCGCTTGCTCGCAGACGTGGGTCTTTCGGAGCGGCTGGAACACAAGCCCTCAGAGTTATCCGGGGGCGAACAACAGCGGGTTGCGGTCGCCCGCGCCCTCATGAACGATCCACAATTCGTTCTGGCCGACGAACCGTCGGGAAATCTCGATGAAGAGAACGGGCTACAGCTCCATCGTCTTCTCAGCCGATTGAGCGAAGAACTCGAAGTGACATTCGTCATTGCGACACACAATCCGGATCTTTCGAAGCGTGCGCATCGCGTGTTGCGCATCCACGACGGCAGGATCTCTGCAAGCCGACACACGGGGTCGGAAAAAAAGTGAAAAAAGTTCTTGACAAATTGGGAAAGTCCCTTATATTACCACTTGACCAGAGCAACGGGAACTCCCCTGACCGTTGCTCATACTACGGTCTAGCCCGGCGTTCCCCCCGACGCTGGGCTTTTTATTTATGACGGAGAAATGACATGGCGCGCGCCGAACAAAAAACCGCAGTTCGAAAAAAGAGCCCATCGGAGTCGCTGCCGTTCGGCAAAGAGAATTATCAGATCCTTGGTGTGGGACTTCTCCTCATCATCCTGGGTTATGTTGCACTTGCCCAGCAACCCTGGGATGGGACGATGCCGCTGCTCGTCGCGCCGATCCTGTTGGTGGTGGGATATTGCGTTGTCATTCCGATCGGCATTCTCTACCGCAAGCGCGTACCTGCCGCGAATAGCGCTGAGAAGAGCGCAACACATTGAAGCCGTACAGAAATCTTCGTACATTCACTTCCAGCCCGTGATGTAGTCGAGCGTGTAGCTCAGGGGTAGAGCATCTGCCTTTTAAGCAGAGGGTCGCTGGTTCGAGCCCAGCCACGCTCACGGAAAGTGGGAAAGTGAAAGCGGGGAAGCGGGGAAAGTGAGTTTGAACGGTTGAAAGTGGAAAGGGGTTCGCGGCGAGGACTTGCCGCAGAATACTGACTACTGATCACTGACCGCTGACCACTCTTCCCTTCCTTGATTCCGTGACCTCTTCTTCGTAAATTGTTGTGGTACAAGCCCGGATGGTGGAACTGGCAGACACACCGTCTTGAGGGGGCGGCGCCCGAAAGGGCATGCGAGTTCAAGTCTCGCTCCGGGCACGTGAAGAAGGGATGCAA
>JBFYQI010000033.1:0-2863 GCA_041302875.1 Ignavibacteria bacterium | reverse complement strand
TTGCAGACTCCCATGTCGGTCGATGCGACATGGATCGTGCCGATCTTGGAATCGAAGGACGTGATGTAGATGCGAGCCATGGCCGAGATACTCAGGCGCAACCCCCTTGAAAGCGTCGATCGCGACAGGATGAAGAGGTTAACGCGAGGAGCGGTGGGATAAAATAGGGAAAATGGAGGGGAAAGGCAAAAGATAAGTCAGAAGTAAGAAGTCAAAAGGCATAAGGGAGATGGCAGATGGGATATGACAACCGCCAACAACTAAAAGAACGCTCTCGCTTCGACTCGCGCGGTGTGGATGGGAGTGCGTCCTCCTTCGGTGCGTCCCGCATAATTGATACTCAGTTGCAGGTTTGTTGTGAAGCGATAGTCGAACCACGTCTGCCACAGCCACGAGATGCCGAGCGGTTTTCCACCCGTCAATTCGAATGGGAGCGCTTCACGCACGTCCCTTCCGGTCACTTCCTCGCGTTTGAATTCCGCGCGGACCTGGCCTGCTCCCGGGATCGCATAGATCATCTTTACCGCTTGATCATTCAAGCGGATACGCGTGACGCCGGATGATGTGCGATTCTCCCCTTCTCCGCCTCCCAGCACGAAGCCGGCTTCCCACTGCGGGAATGGCCGATACCCGAACTCCGTTGTGATCGTCGTGAACGTCAGGTCTCGTGCGCGCGGCGAAGCAACGGACGCGACAACCAGCTCCGACCGTCGGATCACATCAGTCTGATTCGTCAGCTCCGGCACGAACCGCGATGTGACGCGGAGGGATTGCTCCCCGATGGTGCTCCGCTCCGTCGTCGAGACAAGCTGGATGAGCCCGTGTCGCTCGCTCACGCGGAATCGGAGTGAGAGGTCGCGGTCATGTTCGAACACAAACAGATCCTGGGTGACCTGCTGGGCTCCGGAGATGGTGTTCTCCGAGCTCAACATGCTGGACAAGTTCAGGAAGTAGATGTTCCGTGCGTTGGGATCCTTCGAGCGTTCATCCAATCGAAGAAAGGTTTCGGTTGAAACAGCCTTCGCCAGCGACGACCATAATCCGGCAGAGGAGCCGACAAGCTTCGCAGGTTGGAGCCGGAGACGCACGCTTGCCTTCAGATCGGACACGGGGAGCAATTGTTCACCGGGGAGATACAGCAGAACGTATTCCCCGTCGAACCGGGTCGGCTCAAACTCCGCCTCGTCGGCAACACCGTTCGCGTTCAGGTCGCCGAGGAACCGATAGTTCCCCGTTCCCTGTTGAACGCGGACGAATACCCGCTCCAGGCGCGCCGATCGTTGATTCGAGAACTCGTAGTACAAGTCCGATTCGACGAAGCGGTCCCACCCGGTCGCCTTCGTTTGCGAACGGACCAGAAGATAATCGCCGTCGGCGTTGCCCCGCAAACGGAATTCCTCTGCAAATCGCACCCGACGGAGATTCAGTGTGATCGAGGTGTTCATCGTCCGCGAAGGCGACCATTGTCCGGAATAAGCCTGGGTGACGGCATCCGAAGCATGGCGCATGCGGCCGGCCACGCTGCTATCCTCAGAGCGGAATTGCACTTCGGCCCGAAGTACGAGAGAGCCGGTTCCGTTGTATTCGAGCCGCGGAGCCACGTCAACATACCGGAAGCTTCCAGCCTGCAAAGAGTCCATGCCGCTCATCGTCACCGACCGATCTTCAGACTCGAACCTCGTTCCCGGCCGAAGTCCCAACAGTTCCATCGAGGCATCTCCTTGCTGGCGGAACCAGGTACCAACGACCTGGGTCGCTTCCGACGTCGTGCTGATACGCTCAATCTGGTAGCGAACCGCGCTGAAGGAGGAATCCCGGACGTCTGCATCGAGTCGCCAGCGGTCTGAGTTGATCTGTCCGGTCCGCGCCAGACTTCCGTAGAAGCCAGTCACGCCGAGCCAAGGGCGGACCCGCCAACCCAGGGAAAGCTCTCCGATGCGTTCGTCGGAGGTCCGTTCGGTCGCGACGTCCCACTCCCTGCCGAACTCGACGTTCTCTGCCCGGTCCAGCGGGAGAAATTCTGCCTGACATTGGCGCAAGCGGAGTTGAAGATCAACATCGCCGAAATCGATCCCGGCGATCGAATTCTGCTTCGGGGTGAATGCCATCCCGAGCGTATAGGCCGAGCCATCGGAGATCCCCGCAGGAGCTAGGCGGTTCAGATCGAATGTGCTCGCGGCAAACTCGCCGCGGATGTTCAAGGATCTTGTGACGGATACGTCGGTGTTCAGGTTGAAGACGCGGTGCTGCTGCGGCATTGCGAGAAAGCGAACCGGGAGATAGTTCCCGGCCCCGAGTCCGGCAAACCGATAGACTCCGATGGAGGAGCGCACGTAGCCTGCTGAATCGGGGGGAACGAAGTCCACGGGGGAGAAGCTGGCGTCGTAGAAGGCATTGGAATCGCCTGGGGCGTAGACAAGAATGTTCACTGTTCGCACATCGATCAACGTATCCTTGAGGATGTAGGCGCCGGCGGGGCGTCCCGTGAGGCTGTCTCTTCCAACATAGCGTATGCCGGGGAGCGTGGCGCGAAAGCGATCATTGCCACTTTGCGCGAGGATCGTCCGAGCTTCATCCGAGAGCTCCGCTTCGATCGGCGAATCGGGATCGTCCGATTCCTGGTACGCCGATGCGCGGAACGTCACGGCCCCGCCTCCTGCCTCTGTTGCGATGGATGTTCCCAGCAGGTTCCTTGAGTACGCTCGCTCACTGTACTCGAAATCAACAACGATGCGGGACGCGTTCGTGATCAGCCGCTTGCTTGAGAACGTCACCTCTCCCGCCGCGTAGTCGATGGTGTAATCATTCGATTCGCCGCGCGTCATGAGCGTTCCGTTCACATACACGCGCTCAGACCCTGCAA
>JBFYQI010000564.1:0-2731 GCA_041302875.1 Ignavibacteria bacterium | reverse complement strand
CTCTTCAATAGTCTCAATTCCATCTCCAGTCTGATCGTTTCCAGTCCCGACCTGGCGCGCGAGATGACCGTTCGCCTTGCGGACTTCCTGCGGAAGAGCCTGCATCATGGGTCGCAGCAGGCGATCACCGTTCGTCAAGAGGTCGCGCTCATCACCGACTATCTCGCAGTCGAACAGATCCGCTTCGGCGAGCGGCTGAAGGTCGAGATCAGTATGGACGAAGCGACCGGTTCTCTGGCCGTCCCCCCATTGCTTCTCCAACCCTTGGTCGAGAATGCCGTACGACATGGGATCGCTCATTTGCTCGACGGGGGATGCGTGCGCGTCCGCTCTTCCCGCACATCGCAGACGCTCCACCTCGTCGTGGATAATCCATGCGACGATGCGCGTCCGCGGCAAGCAGGAACCGGCGTCGGCCTCGAGAACGTCCGGAACCGTCTGCACCGGTTGTACGGGAACGACGCCCGGGTGGATGTTGAGGAGAGCAATGACTATTTTGAAGTGACGCTGCAGCTTCCGGCCGTCCCTCACGAATGAACACGACGCGGCACGCTGACATACTCCGGACGGTGATCGTCGACGACGAAGAACCGGCCCGCCAGGTCCTGCGCGAGTATCTCTCCGCGCTTTCCGGAATTGAGGTGATCGCCGAGTGCGCGAACGGATTCGACGCGGTCAAGGTCATCAATGAACAACGGCCGGACCTTGTGTTCCTCGACATCCAGATGCCGAAGCTGAATGGCTTCGAGGTGCTCGAACTGCTGGACGACCCCCCCGTGGTCGTGTTCGCCACCGCCTACGACCGCTACGCGTTGAAGGCGTTCGAGGTTCATGCCGTCGATTATCTGCTCAAGCCGTTTACCAACGGACGATTGACCGAGGCGATCGAGCACGCGCGGAACCGTCTTCGCACACGCGCACCGCTCTCGGCGCATGCACTCGCCGCCAGCGCTCGTCCGCAGGGCACGCTCATCGAACGCGTGCTCGTCAAAAGCGGCTCGCGCGTTCACGTGATCCCCGTTGAACAGATCGATTACGTCGAGGCACAGGACGACTACATCGCCATTCACACGGGCGGAACGAAGCACCTCAAACAACAGCGCCTCACGGAACTCGAGGAGGATCTGGATAATGCGCGCTACGTCCGCATCCATCGTTCGTTCATTCTGAACATCGACCGCATCGCCCGGATCGAGCTGTATGCAAAAGACAGTCGCGTCGCGATCCTGAAAGATGGAACCAAACTGCCGATCAGCAGAAGCGGATATGAAAGATTGAGGACACTGTTGTAGGGCAGGGACTGTTTTCGATTGGGTGATTTGTGATTGTCGATTGGGAGATCGGGATGAAGATGATCAAGACATTGTCACTCGCGATTTGTGCGTATGCGATGGTCGCGCAGGCACAGGTGAAGGGAACTGAACCCCAGCAACTCATGGAGGCCGACCGCGCTTTTGACCGGGCTGTTTCCGTTGGCGGTGCGGCCGCATGGGCATCGTACTTCGCCCCGAATGGATCGATGCTCGGCGATACATTGCCGCCGATCCTGGGATGCGAGGCGATCCAGAAAGCCATGTCGCGTTCGTTCGCGGATTCCACCTTTTCCCTCCGCTGGTGGCCAACAAGGGCTGAGATGCTTATCCCCGGCGTCATCGGCTACACAGTCGGACGGTACAATCGCTACAAGGCGGACTCGACGGGGACGCTCCGTCACGAGACCGGCACATACGCGACTGTCTGGAAGAAACAACCGGATGGTTCGTGGAAGATCGTGCTGGATACGGGAGAGGAAGACAAGAATTAGAGATTGCGGATTGTGGATTGTGGATTGACCTGATGGAACCTGAGGAATTTCGAAAATACGGACATGAGGTGGTTGACTGGATCGCAGATTATCTCGCGGATCCTGCCAAGCATCCCGTGTTGTCTCGCGTGCAGCCGGGTGACATTGCGCGGCAACTACCCGCACTTCCTCCCGCATCCTCCGAACCGATGTCCAGGATCCTGGATGACTTCGAGAAGATCATTCTTCCGGGGATCACGCATTGGAATCATCCAGGCTTCATGGCGTACTTCTCGATCACCGGCTCGGCCCCGGGCATCCTCGGCGAGATGCTGAGCGCCGCGTTGAATGTCAACGGAATGCTCTGGCGCACGAGTCCGGCGGCCACGGAGCTCGAAGCGGTCGTGTTGGATTGGCTCCGAACGATGCTCGGATTGCCGGATTCGTTCAAGGGTGTCATCACCGATACCGCTTCTGTATCATCGCTTGTCGCCATTGCCGCCGCCCGCGAACATCTTCAACGCAACATCCGCGAACGGGGAATGTCCGGACGGTCCGATCTCCCTCCGCTGCGTCTATATTGCTCGGAGCACGCTCACTCTTCCATCGAGAAGGGGGCCATCACCCTCGGTATCGGACAAGAAGGCGTCCGGAAGATCGCATCCGACGAATCGTTCCGCATGCGCGCAGACCTGCTTGCCGCAGCAATCGCGGAGGATCGCAAGCGGGGATTCCTCCCCTTCTGCGTTGTTGCGACGGTCGGCACGACATCGACCACGAGCATCGACCCGGCGCCGGCCATCGCGGAGATCTGCCGGCGAGAGGACCTTTGGCTCCATGTCGACGGAGCGTACGGCGGCGTTTCCGGGCTTGTTCCCGAACTCCGTCACCATCTGGACGGATGCGCGGAGTCGCATTCGCTCGTCGTCAACCCGCACAAGTGGCTCT
>JBFYQI010000560.1:0-2799 GCA_041302875.1 Ignavibacteria bacterium | reverse complement strand
TCTTCAGAAAACCCGTCTTGATGACCCCGCTCGCGAATGTGCCCACCGCACCGCGCTGATACTGCTGGATGCCGCCCAGGAGGGTGAGCGTCCCCGATTTGACGCGCGTGCTGTAGTTCTCCGCTTCCAATCCCGCGGATCGCGAGAGGATCGATGCATGGATGTTCACCCCTTTTGCGGGATTCGTGTTGTTCGCATTGTCCGCAATGATCACTTCGTTCTCACACACGATGCCCATCATGTCCGTCGAACTCGGGGTGGTTTGCGGATCCGTGTTGTATGTGATGGACGAATCGATCCACACGCGCCCCTTTGTGCCTCCGGTCGTTCCGCCGGCAGCGATGGTGACCCGACCGTTGAGCTTTCCCTTGATGTGGAGGTTTCCATTATCCGTCATCAGAACTCCGTTCGGCGCCAGCGTTGTCAGCGGCACTGTGGTCGGAGCGCCCCCCCATGATCCTTCCCGATATGTGACATTGCCGTTCGGGAGAAATTCAATATAAATATCCTTGTTCGTGAACAACTTCCCCCCCCCCGCCGCATACGACTTCAATGCTGAGATATCATTGGGGAGATTGATGTTCACGCCCGTTTGGAAACCAGCGTAAAACTCCGGTTTCGACGACGAAGGATTTTTGTAGATGCCGTTCTTTGCTGAGGCTTTTCCATAGAACACCGGTTTCCCGGAGACATTCATCTTCGACTGTGTGTGGAATGGTCCCCAAACCGTATCCCCCGTGATCCAGTAGATCGAACCTTCCACGACGCTGTAGTATGCAAACTTCGAGAACTTCGACAGCCCGAGTGTGACGACGGGCTGAAGTGTCACTCCATTGAACTGGGCGGTCACATCAAGCCGGACTCTGGATGAATCCAAGCTCACCGCATTCACGCGATATGTTCCGCCAAAGAAGCTGGTGGTACTATAACCAGTTCTCCAGTTTGGACTGAAGGTCAATTCCGAGCATGCCATATTCGCGGCGCTTGAGGCGATGTGCCGACAGACGCTGCGGCTGTAGTAGTCAATGTAGTTCTCATAGCCGCGAATCGAAGTTTGCGACAGGTTGTAGCCGAGTGTCGCAAAGATCAGATTGAAGCCTATGACCATCATGATCGATGAACGTCCCATGGGATCCTCTACCGATTGCGAAGATTCTTCGTGACGAGGCGGATCTGCCGCCAAAAGACCTCGTACTGTGTTGAATCCGCCATGTACTCCTGGGTGATCGGGTACCCCGATTCTACCTTGAGCGAGATTTGCATGTAGTACACCAGCCGGGGATCTGCGATCGGAAACGCCAACGGATCGTTTTCCGCATCGGAGAACTGGAAGGAGAACTGAGAGACGCCGAGATTCATCCGCGTGGGTGCAGTTGTGTTCACCTGGCGATACAGGAATCGATCTCGCGGGTTTGGCGTCGCAGAGAGCTCGCCCGTCGTTCCGATCCAATACGTGATGCTGTCAAGCGATCCATCATTTCCAACGTCCGTCAAGAAACGGATCTTCGTGGGTTGCGCAAGACGAAGGGACTTCGAGGGATCCGGGATCTTCGTCCAATCCCGACAGTACCCGATCTTCTTGAAGTCTTCCTCGAGGATCGAGACCGCGGTCGTGATGCTTTGCTGGAGGATGAGATTGGAATTGTAGAGATTCGCTGCCTCATTCGCCTGGGCGTTCAGCCGCAGGCAGATGAGCAACAGGAATCCCCCCAACGCGAAGGAACCAACCATATCCATCAACGTGCCGGTACCCATGACTCACCTGAAATTGAAGTAGCTGAAGATGTAGGACATCGTGACGGTATCCTGGGTCGCGGAGCCGCTCACCCAGACCGTCATTTTTTTATGGAATGTCTTTGAGGTCGTGCTCCCTTGCGGGTTGGTCGGATCGATGTACACAACCCGTGCACGTGTCGTGAAGATGTCGTTTCCGACGATCGTGTCCTGTTTGACAAGATTATGAAAGTCATCGAAATCGTCGAAGTTAACGGTCGTGACTGGCGATGTCGTTTCACCGCTCTCCGGGCCAAACGATGTCGAAACAGTGAGCGGCGTCGTTGACACAATCGCATCATTGACCGTCGATTCATCGAAGTTCAGGCCGGACGCCTCTTCAATGACCGAAGTCGCAAGAGAGGTTTGATAGATCCCGATTTCCGTTTGACGCAGAATCGTTCCATGAGTCGACGTCGTCCGATTCACTGTCAGGATCGTCAGCCCGAGGAGAACGATCGCCATTGAGGTAAGAAGCATTTGTCCCGTGTTCATGAACGGCCTTCGTCTCGTTTGATGGGTTCAATGTCCACTATTCGATCGACAAATGTTGTGATTGTGGTCACCCGCCTCTCCGCCTCCCGATTTCTCCTGCGCAATCAAGCCTCCTTGCGAACCAATGTGACGGCGATCAATCCCTCCTGAAAGGTACTGGGTTTCGGCGTGACCGTCAAGCCTCACCTATCAGCGCAAGAGCGTCATCGCTCTGGTGCGGGCAACACCATTTGCCTGCAGCCGATACACGTATGTCCCGCTGGGGAGATTCATGCCGCTGAATGACACACGATGCGCACCCGCGCTCAGGACGCCTTCAACGGGATGAGCGACCTCTCTTCCCAGCAGGTCGAACACCTTGAGGTCCACCGTGCTGGTGGACGGGAGCTCGAATCCAATGGTTGTCACTGGATTGAAGGGATTGGGATAGTTTTGCGCCAGGGCTATCTCTTCCGGAACCATGAGTGTCGTTTGGACCTCATGGCTGATTCGAAATGAGCCATCGCGATCGATCTGCTTCAGGCGGTACAT
>JBFYQI010000540.1:0-4597 GCA_041302875.1 Ignavibacteria bacterium | reverse complement strand
TGACTTGGCCAACTCTTCTGACTTATGCCTTATGACTTGGAATGCTGAAATAGTCACCACGAGATCTCAGGCCCGACCAATGACCCGACCATCTTCCCGGGCTTCGGGCGCGAGATTCCCCGCTGTTACCTGAGCCAATGGTTCAACGTCGAACCGGGTCATTGACCCGATACCTGACCGGGTCACTTTCCCGGTGAACGACCGGGAAATGTTCCCGGTGCATACCCCTCCATTTTCTCCTCTTCCCTTCGTATCTTTCGCCATGACCTTCGTTGCTGTGACCGGCCCGATCGGATCGGGCAAAACCAGTCTCCTCTCCCAACTCGTTCAGTGGGCAAAGAATACCGAGCGCCGCGTGGATGGGTTCCTCGCCCTCCCCATCGACCGCGTCCAGGCCCAGCGGGGAGCGAACCGCTACGACCTCCTCTGGATCGCAACGGAGGAACAGCGCCCGTACGCCCGACGCAGCAACTCCCTCCAGCCGCCTTATGAGTTCGATTCCGAGACCGCTCGCGAGGTTGGACAATGGGCCGCAGCGCTTGCGACCGCACCACCGCTCGGTGCGCTCGTGCTCGATGAATTTGGTCCGATGGAAGCGGCTGGAGACGGCCACGCGCGTCACTGGGATGCACTCCGCCAGGCAAATACTGAAGTGATGGTCATCGCCGTTCGCGATTCCTGCCTCGATGCGGTGCAGACCCGACTCGGGATCCAGTTCGATGTGGTCGTCGATGCGGTTTCGAAGGACGCTCTTGCGCGACTGAAGAACGTCTGTCTTCATCACGCAGATTGGACCATCATCGGCGCGTTTGGCGCGGCCGCCGGAGGATTCGAAGCGTTCGTCGGGTCGGCGCTTCATGCGGCGCAGATCCCGTTTCGCGGGCTTTTCCTCTCTTCCGTTCAGTCGGTTGTCATGATGTATGCTGGAGAACGCATCCAGCAACAAAGCCGAGTTGTCGGCGTGCCGCTGATCTCTGCCGGACTGAAAGCATTTTCCCCCATGGGCAATAGACTGCGTCCCATGCTCGCCATTTCAACGCAGGGACTATTTTTCGGCACCGCGGTCGCATTTTTCGGATGGAACATCTTCGGCCTCATCGTCGGAGGATGGCTGGTGGGCGCATGGGCCGCCACGCTCGGCATTCTATTCCAATACTTGTACATCGGCGGCGATCTCTTGCTTGCCTATGACACCATTCTCCAATGGCTGATTCGGGAGCTGGGCCTTGGAAGTGTTACCAGCGTAACACTGCTGCTCCTGTGGGCAGCTGCTTGGGGATGCTTCTCGGCCGGGGTCACGCTTCTCGCATGGATCCATCGGCAACATTCCTCTGAACGGATCATCGCCTTCATTCGGCGAAGCGCACAACGAAGTCGCCTGTCTCAGCAGAGCCACATCAAGCCTCACGCCGTACGCGATGGCCTGCGGGACATCCTCCGTCCTCACTTCTGGATCCCCATTGCCATCGTCGCGCTCGTTCTCCTCGCTTCCGGCACGACGTGGGAACACATCTTCTGGATCGCCTTTCGCGCACTGACCATCGGGTGGGTTCTCTTCGCCTTGGCACGAATGATCGATCCACATGCCATTGCCCTGTGGCTTCATCGAAAGGGGCACTGGGGTCCCGCGATGGCGTTCCGCAAGGCAATGGAACGAACGAAATCATGATCTCGACGCACTGAATCAGTCTCTTCCCCTATTCCGGAGGTGTCTGATGGGAATCGTCCTCCGCGTGCTTCTGCTCCTTCTCGGCGTTCTCGTTCTCCCGTTTCGTCTTCCTGCCCAATCGGCGATCGTCAATCGCGTGCCCGCAGTGGCAGGGACGTTCTATGCCGGTGAACGCTCAACACTGCGTGCTGACCTTGCATCGCTCTTTGCCCGCGCACGCCCGTCCGCTTCGTATCCTCGTCTGGCGGCTGTCATCGTTCCGCACGCAGGGTATGTGTATTCCGGAGAAGTGGCCGCGTCTGCATTCAATCAGATCGATCCCAACGCGCAGTTCGAGAACATCTTCATCCTTGGACCAAGTCATCGCGTGGGCTTTGATGGCGCTGCGGTGTATGTCTCGGGCAATTTCCTGACGCCGCTCGGCACGGTTTCTGTCGACACGGCGCTGGGCCGGGAGCTGATTCGGAGATCACCGCTGTTCGTTGACCGCGTCGATGCTCATCGCGATGAACACTGCATCGAAGTCACGCTCCCCTTTCTGCAGTATCATTTGAAGAGGCCGTTCACCATCGTGCCGATCGTGATCGCCTCGGACGATCCTAACACCTGTCGTTCGATAGCCCGGCTGCTTCAACCGCATTTCTCTCGAAAGAACCTGTTCGTCATCAGCACCGATTTCTCGCATTACCCATCGGCCGACGATGCAACGCGAATCGACGCCGCCACCGCCGACGCCGTGTGTTCGAATTCCACAGACCGTTTGCTTGCGGCGTTGCAGGCGAACGGACGAAAGCGAATCCCCGAACTTGCGACGAGCATGTGTGGATGGCCGGCGGTCCTGACGTTGCTCGCAATGACCGAGGCAGATCCGGATGCACGCTATCATCGGATTCAGTACAGACATTCCGGTGATGTCCCCGGCGGCGACCGGAGTCGCGTTGTCGGCTATCATGCGATCGCCGTGACGCTCGAACAAGAGAATCGGTCGACGGGATTCGAACTGACGAAACAGGATAGGGGGGCGCTTTTACGTCTCGCGCGTTCAACGATCGAACGCCGCGTCGCAGGTCAGAGCATTCGCAACATGGACGAGCGAGAACTCTCGCCCGCATTGAAGACTCCCTGCGGCGCGTTTGTGACGTTGAAAGAATCCGGACAACTCCGCGGATGCATCGGTCGGTTTGATGCGACAGAACCGTTGTATCGCGTCGTTCAGCAAATGGCGATCGCCGCCGCAACGGAGGATCCGCGATTTCCATCCGTCCAAAAAGGCGAGATGGATCGGGTCGATATCGAAATCTCAGTGCTCACACCGATGAAAAAGATCTCCTCGGTCGACGAGATCCAGATGGGTAAACATGGAATCTACATCAAGAAAGGAAACCGAAGCGGGACGTTCTTGCCGCAGGTGGCCACGGAAACCGGATGGACGAAAGGGGAGTTTCTGGGACACTGCGCTCAGGACAAAGCCGGCCTTGGGTGGAATGGATGGAAGGATGCGGAGATCTTTGTGTATGAAGCAGTGGTGTTCGGGGAGAAGGAGGACAATTGAGCAGACCAAAGGCAGCTGAAATGCCCATAGCAAAGCCCAGAGCAAAGCCCAGAGCAAGGCCCGGAGCAAGGCCCAGAGCCTGGAGCGGAAGTCAAAACTCAAAAGGCAGAAGGATTGGCCCGTGAAGGTACTGACTGGGCTGAAAACAGGCCGGATTCCACAGATTTGCCGCCTATGACCTCCCCCTATCGCCTCCCAGCACTCACCCTCGGCCTGGCGTCCATTGTCACCCAGACCATCCTGCTGCGAGAATTCCTGACCGTCTTTCAGGGCAACGAATTGGTGCTCGGGATCCTGCTGGGTAATTGGCTGCTGCTGACCGGCATGGGAGCGGCGCTAGGCCGATTTGCGGTTCGCGGCCGGAACACGTCCATCGCCGGATCGCTTTCCTTGCTTGCCTTGGCCCTCCTTCCTCTTCTCACGATCGTCGCGCTTCCCCTTCTGCGTGCGTGGATGTTCTCTCCGGGCAGCATCATGGGCATCATGGAAAGCTTGCTCGGCTCGTTTCTCCTTCTGCTTCCGTTCTGTCTCGTCGCCGGCGCCTCCTTCGTTATCTGGACGAACGCCGCTTCGGACCACAACACAGAGAACCCGGTTACCGATGTCTACGCGCTCGAATCCCTCGGCAGTGTCGTCGGCGGGATCGGCTTCTCTCTCCTGCTGATCTTCTTCCTGACGGCGGTGCAAGCCGCTCTTCTGCTGGGATCACTGATTCTTCTGACCGTGATCATCCATGGTCGTGTGACCTCGCAACGTCAATTCATCGTGCTCGGCGGTGCCGGCTTGTTTCTGTTCGCCCCCCTGTTCTTCTGCGTGAATCTCGACCTGGCGCTCCGACAACTCCTCTTTCCCGGCCAGTCGATCATCGCGTATCGCGACACGCCGTACGGGAAGCTGACCGTCACGCGGCAGGAGGAACAGCTCAACGTGTTTGAGAATGACATATTGCTCTGCTCGACCGGCGATCCCGTTGCACGCGAAGAGATGGTGCACTTCGCAATGGTCCAACATCCCGAGCCTCATCGTGTCCTTCTCATCGGCGGGGGATTGTCGGGAGCGCCGATGGAGATCCTCAAATACGATGTCCATCGTGTCGACTACACCGAGATCGACCCGGAGGTCATCGCCGTCGGTCGCTCGATGACCCATGCACTGTCCGATCCCCGGATTTTGCCGATCGTCGCTGATGGACGGACCGTGGTTCGCAATGCGGACGGAACATATGACGTTGTGCTCGTCAACGTTCCCGATCCTTCCACGGCGCAGCTGCATCGGTACTATTCGCGCGAGTTCGCTCAAGAGGTCCGTCGTGCGCTTCGGCTCGGAGGGGTCGCCGCTTTTTCCCTGAGTTCTTCCGGAGAGTATCATGGCACGGC
>JBFYQI010000530.1:0-2704 GCA_041302875.1 Ignavibacteria bacterium | reverse complement strand
CATGAACTCCGGATCCTCGAGAACGCTGAGAAGTTGTTTGATGCGACAGGCCGGTTGTACCAAATGCTCTATGACGGAGAACAGTCGGCATACGATTTGCTCGTCAAGGCTCGGAACCAACTCGAAGACCTGGCTGCCATCGACAACGCGTTCGAGGAGCCGAAAGGGGAGTGTGCTTCCGCGGCCGCCGTCGTCGGGGAATTGACGAAGTTCCTCCAGACCTATAATGCGAAGATCGAATTCAATCCGGAGCGTTTGGAGGAGATCAGGGAACGGCTTGGCCAGATCACGCTCCTGAAGAAGAAATACGGAGGCTCGCTGGGAGCCGTGCTCGCCCATCGGGAGGCCATTGGACGCGCGGTCGACATTGCTTCGAATTTCGATGAGGCGATCGCACGGTTGGAATCACAGCTCCGCGAATCGCAACGTGCATGTTCAGAGCGGGCAGAGCGCCTCTCGACCAAACGACGGGAATGTGCCCCGAAGTTGAACCGAGCAGTCGCGGTGGAGCTCATCCGACTCGGGATCCCGCACGGTCAATTCGATGTGCAAATCACAACGAAGACCGCGACAGCCGCTGCGACAGCCGAAGGATTGAGCCTGCGCTTTGGGAAGGACGAATTCGAGGCGACGCCGCGCGGTATCGATCTGGTGGAGTTCTTTCTGTCGACGAACGCCGGCGAAGTGCCCAAGCCGCTTGTGAAAGTCGCCTCCGGGGGAGAGGTCTCCCGCGTGATGCTCGCGCTGAAGACCATCCTCGCGAAGGCAGACCGCCTCCCCGTTCTGGTTTTCGACGAGATCGATACTGGCATCAGCGGACGGATCGCCGCCGCCGTCGGGAAAAGCCTCAAGGGACTGTCTGAGTTCCATCAGATCGTCGCCATCACCCATCTCCCGCAGATCGCGGCATTCGCGGATTGTCATTTTGTCGCCGAGAAACAGGAAGCGAAAGGACGGACCACATCACGCCTGAGGAAGCTTGATGCGGACGAACGGATCAGGGAAGTGGCGCGGCTTCTCAGCGGCGAAGAAGTGACCGAAGCCGGATTGAGCGGCGCACGTGAACTCATGAACAAGAAACGGTAGGCAACAAACATGCCGCTGGTCATCTACAACACGCTCACCCGTCAGAAGGAGCACTTCACGCCAATCCACGAGGGAATGGTGGGAATGTATGTTTGCGGTCCAACCGTGTACAGCCATTCTCATGTGGGTCACGCGAAAAGCTATGTATCCTTCGATGTGATGCTCCGCTATTTGCGCTTCTCCGGCTACAAGGTGCTGTACGTTCAGAACATCACCGACGTCGGACACTTGACAGACGACGGGGACGAGGGTGAAGACAAACTGATCAAACAGGCGCGGATCGATCGTCTTCATCCGATGCAGATCGCCGAGGCGATCACCCAGAGTTACTTCGAGGACATGGATGCGCTCGGGATCGCGCGGCCGGACATTTCCCCTCGTGCGACAGGACACATCACCGAGCAGATCGAGATCGTCAAGCGGCTGATCGAGCGCGGATTCGCTTATGAGGTCGACGGTTCCGTGTATTTCGACGTCCGGAAGTTTGCCGAATACGGGAAACTCAGCGGCCGTTCCGTGGAGGAAACGGTCCAAGGCACGCGGGTGGATCGCCGTTCAGACAAACGCCATCCGTCGGATTTCGCCCTGTGGAAGAAGGCAGAAGGCGGGCATATCATGCGCTGGCCGAGTCCTTGGGGGGAAGGATTCCCCGGTTGGCACGTCGAATGTTCCGCGATGTCGATGAAGTACCTGGGGGAATCGTTCGACATCCATGGCGGCGGCATGGACAACCAGTTCCCGCATCACGAATGCGAGATCGCCCAAAGTGAATGCGCCACCGGCAAGCCGTTCGTCAAGTACTGGGTTCACAACAATCTCGTGACCGTGAACGGACAGAAGATGTCAAAGTCCTTGGGAAATTTCGTGACGCTGAAGGATGCGTTCCAGCGGCACGACCCTCTGGTCATTCGGTTCTTCATCCTCCAAAGTCACTACCGCAGCACGTTGGATTTCAGCGAAGAGGCGCTCTCAGGAGCGAAGGCTGGATGGGTGAAGCTGGTGAATGCCGCTCAGAGCGTGCGTGAACGGCTTGCCGCTCCCGCTGTCACCGATGGAAGCCGACTCGATGTTGCCCCATTCCGGGAACGGATCATCGAAGCCATGAACGACGATTTCAACTCGCCGCAAGCCATCGCTGTGCTCTTTGACCTTGCCTCCGAGGTCAACAAGGCTCTCCATTCGCAGGAAGGGCTTGCTCGCGAGCCGTTGGAGGCCTCGAACGAAGTGTTCTCCACGTTTGGAGGGAATGTCCTCGGCATCATTCCGGGAGCATCCGCCGACCTTCAGGCAGACGCCGCAACGGAACGAGGCTTGGTCGAACTGCTGTTGACAATACGGAAGGAGGTCCGCTTGGCCAAACTCTGGCATCTTTCCGACCTTATTCGGGACGGATTGAAGGGACTCGGATTTGTCCTTGAAGACCGAAAAGATGGAACAACCTGGCGTCGCGACCGATAATACGCCATGAACGATTCCTCGACGATCATCCAGAATGGTTTTGTCTTTGCGTGCGATTCTCAACAGCGAACCGGTCCGTGGACGATCCTCGTGCGCGGAGGACGGATCGAGAAGCTGAGCACGAGCGGAGAAGCCATGCGCTCCATGTATCCGGCCGCAG
>JBFYQI010000524.1:0-6250 GCA_041302875.1 Ignavibacteria bacterium | reverse complement strand
ATGACAGAACAGGCAGGCACCGCACAGACATCGGAACGCTCATAGCGCGATCGCACCGACATTCCGGTCCGGAGGTCCACCGAACGCAACGGCTGCGCAAGCGTCGCAATGGGCTTCATGGCTCCACGAAGGATGAGGATCTCGCCGTTCGTGATCCCGCCTTCCAATCCTCCCGCGCGATTCGTCGGACGTTGAATCGCGCCTCCCCGGACAATGAACTCATCATGCACCTCCGAGCCCGGCTTGCGTGCAGAAGCGAATGCATCGCCGATCTCGACTCCTTTGACCGCCTGGATGGACATGACCGCCTGCGCCAATTGTCCGTCGAGCTTCCTGTCATGGTGGACATGACTCCCAAGGCCGATCGGGAGCCCGGTAACCAACACTTCGAAGATCCCTCCGAGCGTATTCCCTTGCTTCTTCGCCCGCTTGATAGCCGCGATCGCCTTCGCCTCCGTCCGGGGGTCAAGCATCCGTACCGGCGATCGGTCCGCCTCCTCGGTCACTTTGTACGCGGCGCAGGAGGCTTTCGATGCAAGCCTGAGGATCTTGCGATCGATCGCTGACCGGTCGATGGTCTCCGCCGCACCGATAGTCAACACATGACTGCCGATGAAGATGCCAAGATCCTCAAGGAACTTGCGGACGATGGTACCAACGGCGACGCGCATCGCGGTTTCGCGCGCGCTTGAACGCTCGATCGCGTTCCGGAGATCGTCATACCCATACTTCATCGCCGCGGCGTATTCGGCATGGCCGGGTCGCGGGATCGTGACCTTCTCCACTCCGCGGCCGTCTGATGCGGAATCCATCACGGCGAGCCACGATGCATGATCGCGATTGACAATGCGCAACGCAATGGGCGATCCGATGGTCTTTCCGAATCGTACGCCGGAAAGGATCTCCACGCCATCCTGTTCGATGCGCATGCGTCCGCCGCGGCCGTATCCCTGCTGGCGACGCCACAATTGATGGTCGATGTATTCTTTGGCGATCGTGACGCCCGCTGGCATTCCTTCGAGAATGCCAACCAGCTCTTTTCCGTGTGATTCGCCTGCAGTCAAATACCGGATCATTGCACACTCCCTTTGGTGTCAGTGGAAGTACGTCGAAATTCGTTTCAGACGCAATCAAATCATCCCTTCGCATTGAGCGGACGGAAAGCAAGAATCCCCCCGCAACAGGCGTCACGGAGGGATCCTAAGCAAACCAGCGGCCGTTCTTTATGGAATTTCGATGGCAATGAACCGAACCTTCTTGTCCGCGCCCTTCACGCGCAGCATCACGGCCTCACCGGAGGCATACTCCTTCAAGGCGCCCTCGAATTGCTTCGGTCCGGAGACGGAATTGTCCCCGACCGAGATGATCAGATCTCCGGCGGCGAGTCCGCGCTCTTGTGCCGGGCCCAGCGGCTCGACGGATTCAACGAGTGTTCCTTTGTCTGCATCGTACGTCTTCTTCGTCTTCGCATCGAGCGCTTTGACCGTCATGCCGAGACCTTCGATGGTGATCCGTTCCTCCTTCGCCGGAGAAGGATCCTTCTTTCCGGAATCGTCTGCCAACGCCGGCGGCTCGTCTCCCTCTTCATCCTCGCGCGGCTTCAGAGTGATCTTCTTATCGAACGCCTTCTTGCCCCGCCACACCTTCAACGTCACAACATCGCCCGGGGATTGGCTGGCGACCGCGGTCTGCAGCGCGTTGGGCGTATTCACCTCCCGTCCGTTCACGCTCAGGATGATGTCACCGGATTCCAGCCCCGCTTCCTCACCGGCGCTTCCTTTGTTCACTTCGCGCACCATCACGCCTTGCGCCTTTTCGAGTCCTGCCGCCTTCGCCGTCACCGCATCAACCTGTTCGATGCGGACTCCAATGTATCCGCGCAGGACCTTTCCGTGTTTGATGATGTCTTCGGAAACCTTTTTCGCAAGATTGATCGGGATGGCGAAGCTGTATCCCTGATACCGTGCATTGGTTGTCGCGATGGCGGTATTGATACCGACCACTTGTCCGCTGATATCGACGAGTGCGCCGCCGCTATTCCCAGGATTCACCGCGGCATCG
Organism: Ignavibacteria bacterium; assembly: GCA_041302875.1. Taxonomy (GTDB): domain Bacteria; phylum Bacteroidota; class Ignavibacteria; order UBA10030; family UBA10030; genus JAKAJH01. The sequence continues at coordinate 4,189 of JBFYQI010000524.1, read as the reverse complement.
GTCTGAATGAAGTTCTCGATGCCATACCCCGTGTTCTCGTCGTCAATGATCCGGATCTGACGTCCAAGCGCGCTGACGATACCCTGCGTCATCGTGGACGTGAGCCCGAGGGGATTGCCGAACGCGAACACGAGATGCCCCACTTCGACGTCGTCAGAATTGCCCAGGCTTGCCGGCATGAGGTCGGATGCATCTATCTTGATGACGGCGAGGTCCGTGTACTTGTCGGTGCCGATCAGCTTCGCCTTGTATTCTCGCGTGTCGAGGAGGCGCACTTTTATTCCGTCCTTCTTGGCCCCTTCAACCACATGGTTGTTCGTGATGATGTAGCCGCTCGTCGTGATGATCACGCCTGAGCCTGTTCCGATCTGAGGCATACGGCGCGGCATGTCGAACTTGAAATCGGGTCCGAAGAAGTGGAAAAAACGATTGGCATTGTCGTCTTCGGATTCCGTTCGTGCACCCGCTTCCACCGTAATATAGACCACCGTGGGCGTGACCGCTTTCGAGATATCGTGGAACGCCTGATTCAACGCCTTCACTGAAGCGCTGGATTGCACGGGGGCGGGGACTTCGCCCAGCCTCACGTTTTCTCCCGCCAATGAAAAATCCACACCTTTAAAGCTCGAGACGAGCACCACACCGAAGACGATTCCGAGTCCGATCAAGAGCACCGCTGCAACTACTGAACGCCGTGACATGTTTCCTCCACTACTGATCCGAATTGGCAGCCGCAAGCAATGTTTCTGCGCGTAACGGCCTGAGATGTTCAACATGGTATTTCAAGTATAAACGCAACAGATCCCGAATTTCGTTCCACACCGCCCCAGTCGGCTCTTCGCGTGCATATCCAGCGAGTGATCCGGACTGTAACCGGACAAGGATCGACAGGCTCGCTGTTGATATCCTGATCGCTGACTTCCGACTTCCCCGTGTCGCGTCACACGTTCCGCACGCGACCGACCCGCGACTGGCATCGAACCACCAGAACGGTTCGCTCCCCTCTAGTGCATTTCGCCCGCACCCGATGCATGATCCGAGGGAGGGCATGAACCCGAGGTGTTCAGCCAGCCTGAGCTTGAACGCGAAGAGAAGGATTTCAGGATCTGACGGGATCACTTCCAGCTGGCCGAGCACTTCATCGATAAGACGGAAAAGCGGAGGCTGTTGTTCCCGGTCGTGCGTCACTTGGTCCAGGAGTTCGATGCATGCGAAGCCGGTGGAAACCCGGCGCAGGTCTTCTTGCATGATGCGGGCGGAAGCACGCAGATCGCATTGTGAGATCAACTGAAGGTCGCGGTGCTCCCCGTGGTAAAGAACGACGTGGACACGGGAGAGAGGATCGAGTGCGGATCCGAATTTGTTTCGGCTGGAGCGCGCTCCTTTGGCAATGGCCCGCAGTTTACCGAATTCGAGCGTGTACAGAGTGACGATGCGGCTCGTGTCTCGGTACTTCATGGATCGCAGAATGACCGCGTCGGTCTTGACGATGGTACTCATCGCTCTGGCTCCCCGATCGCGGCAAGAGAAAGAGAATAGGGGGGATGGACAATGCCGCGGTCCGTGATGATCGCACTGATGAGGTCGGCGGGAGTCACATCGAACGCCGGTGCAAGAGCTGATGTTCCTTCCGGCGCCGTGCGGTTCCCCCCGAACATCGTGACTTCATCCTCGGAGCGGAACTCTATCGGAATGGAATCGCCGTTCGGACAAGCGAGGTCGACGGTCGAGAAAGGAGCGGCAACGAGTACGGGAACGCGAAGATAGGTCGCAGCGAGTGCAAGCGGGAATGTCCCGATCTTGTTCGCCGTGTCTCCGTCTGCGGCGATCCGGTCCGCCCCCACGATGACGGCGTCGATCTGTTCCCGGCGCATGACGGCGGCAGCGGCGCTGTCGTGGATCAGCGTGTGTGGAATGCCGCCCTGCTGCAATTCCCATGCAGTCAATCGGGCGCCTTGCAGAAGCGGACGCGTTTCGTCCACGAAGACGTGTCGCACGATGCCAAGTTCCCAACCCAATGTGATGATGCCGAGCGCCGTTCCACGTCCCCCCGTGGCGAGGGCTCCGGTATTGCAGTGGGTAAGCACTACGGCTCCCGGCTTGAGGAATGACTGTCCGGCGGCGGCGATTCGTTCGCAGCACTCTGCATCTTCCGCGTGAATGGCCTGCGCTTCTCTAAGCAACCGGTGCGCGAGGTCGACGGGGGGACGATGCGCCTCAACTTCTGCGACTGTGCGCATTCGCTCGAGCGCCCAGAACAAGTTCACTGCCGTCGGACGGGAGGAAGCCAAGCTGGAGTGAGCGGAGGAGAGTCGTGCTCGGATCGAGCGCGGGTCGATGCGCGACTGGTCGAGGGCGGCGAGAGCGATGCCGTAAGCGGCGGCGATCCCGATCAAAGGGGCACCGCGGATGGCCAGACGCTTGATCGCTTCCGCGACCGCTGCCTCATCCGAGGCGACGCACAGAACCTCGGCGGACGGGAGCAACGTCTGGTCGAGGTAGCGGACGATACCGTTGTCCCACTCCAGGACCTTCACCATGATCACTTCTCGTCGAAGCGCGAAAGCTCCATGAAGGACCGGAACCGATCATGGATCTTGAGATAGCTGAGGTCGCGCAACCCGTCGACGCTGAACTTCTCGACGCAGAACGACGCCAGCGTGCTGCCGTAGATGACCGCGCGTTTCAGGTTATCGGGGGAGAGGTCTTCCGTCCGGGCGAGCCAGCCGATGAACCCTCCGGCGAATGAGTCGCCGGCTCCGGTCGGATCGAAGATGTTCTCCAAGGGAAATGCGGGCGCGGAAAAAATGGTATCCGGGGTCACGAGCATCGCCCCGTGTTCCCCTTTCTTGATGATGACCGCCTGCGGGCCCATCCCGATGATCTGCTTCGCCGCCTTGATCAGATTCGGTTCCTGCGTCAGCAGCCGCGCTTCGGAATCGTTGATGATGAGCACATCCATGTGCTTCATTGTCTTGAAGAGCTCATTTGGCTTCGTCTCGATCCAATAATTCATCGTGTCCCCGACCACCAGCCGTGGCTTATTCAGTTGGCCGAGGACCTGCAGCTGCAGGGTCGGATCGATGTTGCCCAGGCAGACGTAGCCAGAAACCCGGTACGCTTCGGGGATCTTGGGATCGAACTTCTCGAACACATTCAGCGATGTGAAGAGGGTGTCGCGGACGTTCAGGTCATAGTGGTATTTTCCCCCCCACCGGAAGGTCTTGCCGCCCTCGACGGTCTGAAGACCATCCAGGTCGACGTGGCGCGATTCCAGGAAGGAGATGTGTTCCTTTGCGAAGTCCCCGCCGACAACTCCGACGAGACGCACCGGCGCCGTGAAGTAGCTCGAAGAAACGGAGATGTACACGGCCGATCCTCCGAGCGCATCCTGCGCGCGTCCGAATGGAGTCTCGACGGTGTCCAGCGCGACCGAACCCACAATGAGCAGACTCACACGTGTCTCCTTTCCTTAACGCTACCTCACAAGCGTCATATCTGCGTGTTCCGGATCTGACGCGATAAATGCATGCACCGTCTGCAGCGCATCGCGCTGGGACGGCCAAGCCACGAATCCGCGGGCCCGTTCGAGTTCGAACCAGCCGAACATCTGATGCTCCGGCGACATCACCGGTTCGAGGGTCGAGGGGACTTCCACAGCGAACATCGGACAGAAATGCACCGTATCGGAGCCTGGATCGAAAAACGTGCTGATACCCGGGATCGTCCAGAGTCTGCGAATGGTCAAACCCGTCTCTTCTGAAAGCTCTCGGCGTGCGCCATCCAGCGCCCGTTCACCCTCGAGCAAGGTTCCTGTCACCACCTGCCAAATTCCGGGATAGATCGCCTCATTCGCGGCACGCTTCAGCAGGAGATACTCCGGCGTTCCATCCTTCATCCGAAACACGTAGACTTCGACAATGCGAGCGGCGAGCGTTGGCATGGATTCCGGATCGTGACCTTGGGGGAACAGAACCGCTGAAGAAAACCTGAAAAAGATACGCAAGTTTTGAATCAAGTCAAACGAGAGGTCGCGAACCGCGGACCGCGTCACGTACGGCCTCGGCTGTCAGCTCCGCCGCGAGCTCCGCCGCATCATCCAATGGTGTTGCGACCACCCCGCTGGACAACGCGAAGGTAACGTCGCCGTCGAACGATGTATGGCACGGGATCACGGCGCGAGACATCC
>JBFYQI010000508.1:0-5709 GCA_041302875.1 Ignavibacteria bacterium | reverse complement strand
GTCCCGGTCCCGTCGACGCCAGTGATCCAGAAGCATGCGTGTTGTGCTGGTAATGCCTTGATACCCACCCCGGCGCCAGATCGCGACCCGAACGCGCACCTGGTTGATGAACGTGTTTTCTTCGATGCGGTCTCCGGTCCATTCGGATTCGAACGACATCTGACCGCCCTTTTTCTTCGGCTGCGCGATCGGTACGAAGTAGGAGCTTTTTCGGCGTTCCTCGAGAATCTCGTTCGTAATCCCTTCGTCGTCGAATTTGAAGTGGCGTAACGGCTCATCGTAGGGTGAGTTGATGATCGGATTTTCGATTACTGCACGAGACATTACTACCTCAGTCAAAATGAACAAATCAGCCCATCTGAAAGCTGTTCTCCGCTCTCAAACGGGCTGCGTTCAAATACCCCCTGCACTCCATCGACAGCTCCGCCACCCGCCGAAACGATCTCGGAACCATGGTACGCTGAATCGCTCCGAAAATCAAACGGAGGAGGGCGTTGGGAAAAGACGACCACGGAGGCACGGAGGACACAGAGGATACAAAATACTCAATCGGCGAGCTTACCGGCGGAGGTTGACTCTCACTGGGGAGTTTCATAGGTTACTACCACACATTGCTCGCCGGGGAGACTGTGAAGTTGGCGAGTTTGCAGGAAGAAGGCCTCCTTGAGCCGCGAGCGCGGTTGAGGGAGGCCTTTGCGTTTCCTCCCGACATCTCGCGACACGAACACGTAGCTTTCGAGTCGATAGGGAGGGTTCCGACGTGATCGATAGACGCTCGTTCTTGCGGTCTCTCGCTGCCGGGGGTGCGGCGATCGCAGTGCATCCGGCACATCTCCTCGCTTCCCGACGCTGCCTCTTCTCACCCTACTTCGGCGTTCATGCCTTCGTGGAATCCCATCCGGATGCCGTGTTCATCATGCGCACGTCTGTCGATGTCAAAACGAACTCAACCGCCATGCTGCAGTGCGGATTGACATTCGGCTCATCCGTGTTCGTCCCTATGGATTCACCGGGCATCCCGATTACCCACCGCATCGTGCTCAAGCCGAATCTCGTCGGTATGCCGACGGCGGAGACGCAATACATGGGGATGGTGACCGATCCGCATTTTGTTGAAGGGCTGATTCAAAGCCTGAAGCTGCTCGGCTGCGACGCCAATCAGTTCTACATTCGGGAGGTCAATGGCTACAGCTACTGGACCAACAGCGGATATACCCAGCTGGCAGACCGAACGGGCGCAGATCTGCGCAGACTCGACGCTCCCGTGGGGACCATCTCGGAAAGCGACTTGCAATGGATCGATGTGCCGGGTGGAAAATGGTTCAAGCGGATCGCATACCTCTGGCCGGTGAATGCTCCCGACTCCTGGCTGCTCAATATCGCGAAGTTCAAAACGCATCTGATGGGAATGACCCTGTGTGCGAAGAACCTCCAGGGTGCACTCGCCTCTCCGTATGTCCAGCACTGCAATCCCAACGGATACGATCCGAACATCGATCCCGCCCACATCCAGCCTGACGCAAACGCGCACGTTTGGGATGACTACCTGAGGCACAAGGCAGCAGGCGTCCCGCGATGGGATAGACCGGATGGAGTCCCGCGCCAGGAAACATGGGCGGCACGGTGTCTCGACAACAACTCCGTGACGCACCCGGGCTTGCACATCATCGAAGGCATCTATGGACGCGAAGGATCCCACGCGGCCGGCCCGGGAGTCGACGGCAAAGGGATCGACTACATGACGAACATCATCGTGTTCGGGAAGAACCCGTTTCACGTGGACAACATCGGACTCTGGCTCGGGGGGCATGAACCCGGCAATTTTGGGCTGCTCCACATGGCGATCGAGCGCGGCCAAGCGTCCTTCCTGAACCCACATGACATCCCGCTGTACGAGTGGTACGCGGACGGCTCTGCTGAATCGGCCGCTTTGGAAGAATTCTCTCGCTCAAGTCTGCGCACGCAGTACCTCCGTCGAGACTATGACGGCCAAACGGAGGATGACTGGCATCTTGTCCATGAAGCCTATGACTACTACTCCTTCTTTGTCAACCTGAAAGTCATGTTGGAGGGACCGTACGTTTCAGGCGCGATGTCGACTGATCTGAATTCCGCCGGCTTTCTTCCGACGAGTCAGCCGTACAGCGGGTCACCCTGGAACTATGATGGGACCGAGTCCGTGGAGACCATCCCGGCAGGCGTCGTGGATTGGATCCTGGTTGAGATTCGTTCGGAGCCGGCGGCGGCGAGCAGAGTTGCGAGGCGTGCTGCGTTCATCAAGAGCGACGGCACGATCGTGGATCTCAACGGCGTCACCCTTCTGAGATTCGATGGGATCGCACCGGGAGACTACTTCATCGTGATCCATCACCGAAACCATCTTGCAATAATGAGCGCGGGGTTTGTTTCCCTTCATAGCGTGAGCGCGCTCTTCGATTTCACGACCGGCCTGGACAAATTCTACGGCGGCGATGCCAAGGCCCTTTCGGGGGGAGTGTACGGGATGTACGCCGGAGATGTGAATGGCAACGGCCAGGTACAGAACGATGATCTGAATGACCATCTTCGTCCGGCGATCGATCAATCGGGATATCGGTCGGCAGACCTCAACCTGAACGGGCTGGTGCAGGAGAGCGATATGAATGCGTTGCTCCGGATGCATTTGGGAAAGGGAACGCACGTTCCCTAGATGAGCGTCACAAGAAGCGCATCACAGATCTTTCAAGCGAGAACAGGATATGAAACCACGTCGGATGCTCATGGCCCTCTGCTTCCTGTCCGTGCTGAGCGGTGAGGGGATCGGACAGACCTTGTCGTTCCTCTTCAGGAACGCGCGTGTGATCGAAGGAACACCTCCGAGGTTTCAATACGAGGTGTGGCTCAGGTCGAGCGATGGCACGGAAAAGATGGGGAGCCTTCTGGTCTACAACAACTACAATCCCCTGGCGTTCGGTCCGAACATCGTCGGGAACGAGAAAGTGACCCTTGCTCAGGATACGGTCAACTTTCCTTCCTCATCGGGGTATTACCAGAATGCGGCAAATGACAACACGTCCTCGCGGTTTGCTTTTTCGTGGACGCATGTGGTGACCGGCTCCGAGGTCGTCATTCCGTCGACGGGAGACGGCATGCTGGCGTTCACGGTGAGCATCGATATTGAAGACACACTCCAAAGCTCGAATATCGAATTTGATACGCTGATGAACGATCAGCAATACACCGTTGACGAGCTCCCTGGTGGTCGATGGTCGACTCTGGACCTGTCCGACGCCATGGACGTCCTACTCCCGGTGACGCTCAGTGCATTCACAGCGTCACGTTGTCCTGAAGGATCCGCAGTGATGCTGGAGTGGAGCACGGCAACGGAAACGAACAGCTATGGCTTCGAGATCGACCGCCGATCGATTCACGAGGAATCCCCCGGTTCTCCTTTCTCCGCAGCACGCGATTGGTTGCCATTGGGTTTCGTCCCGGCCGCAGGGGCAAGCGCTTCGCCGCAACATTACACGTACGAAGACCGGTCAGCGAAATGGAATCGATACGCTTACCGGCTTAAAGAGATAGACCGCGATGGAACGTATCGGTATTCGCACAATATTGAGATTGAGAGTCTTGTTCCGACGCAGGCGATCCTTGAGCAGAACCATCCCAACCCCTTCAATCCCTCGACGACCATTCGCTTCGCGTTGCCCCGGCTTTCGCACGTCTCGCTCAGGATCTACAATCCGTTGGGTCAGGAAGTAGCAACACTCGCGGATGGTGAGATGAATGCCGGGTATCACGAGCTGCGCTTCGATGCGACGGCGCTGGCAAGCGGGGTGTATCTCTATCGACTGCAGACCGAAGAATTTGTGGAGACGAGAAAGCTCGTTTTGGTCAAATAAGCCGCAACACTCCTCCATCGACAACCACTGGGGATGAGGACACCATGATCACACGCCGCGTTCAACACGTTGCTTCGTTCATTGTGGCTCTTTTCGTCTCCGCGGCAGTTGCACGGGCGCAGACGAACCACCTGCTGATCGCAGAATTCTGCGTGACCTCCACGGAGTTCGAGTATCTCGCGATCCATAATCCCACAGCTTCGACTGTCAACCTGTCCAACTACTATGTGTCGGACTTCAACTTGTATTACACGGTCGTCTCCGGCTCCTTCTCCGTTGCGACGTCCGATTTCGTTCTTCGATTCCCGGATGGAGCGACCATCGCTCCGGGCGTGACTCAATACGTGGCATTGAATTGCGACGTCTTTCACACTTCATACGCGAGGTATCCCGACTACGAATTCGGGACCGTCGCCACTTCCGGGTCCTCGCCGGACATGCGCCTGCCGTTCGCCGCGGCGGCATGGTCAACTTCCGGACTGACGAATGGGGGCGAGATGCTGGTGTTGTTCTCCTGGGACGGGTCGTCGAACCTCGTCCAGGATGTGGACTACGTCGCATACGGATCGACGACCACGAACTTTGTCGACAAGTCGCTCGTCAACATCAACGGGTCGGTGTATCTCAACGACGTGTCCGTCAACCTGCAGCTCCCGGCCGCCGCTCCCGCGATTTCATACATGGCCTACCGGGTCGACGCGCTGGAGCATACCGAGTCCGCCAGCGGGGGGAACGGGATCTCCGGGCACAATGAGACGTCGGAGGACTTTCCTGCCGCATTTCACACGGATAAGTATCCGGACCCAAAGCATCCGGCGCTCGGTTCCCCAACATCCGCGTCCGATGGGAAGGCGAACGATGTGCCGAAGCGATATCAGTTAGGCCAGAACTATCCAAACCCGTTCAATCCGACGACGACCATCCGGTACGCCCTGCCGCAACGATCGTCGGTTCATATTTCGGTCTACAACACATTGGGCCAGCGGGTGACGGTGCTTGTGAACGCAGAGATGCCCGCGGGAGACCACGCCGTGCGATTCGACGGCAGCGGACTGGCATCGGGGGTGTATCTGTGTCGGATGCAGGCGGGTGAATTTGTGGAGACGAAGAAGTTGATGCTGATGGAATGACCGTTTACGCGAACTTCACGCAAGGCATTGTTCTGGTGTCCCTCGCGCCAATAGAATTCAAGAGGTTGTTGAGCAATTTTACTCAAGGGCTTGAGTAAAAGCAGGAGAAGATAGAGGACCTTTCGTGTATCCTCAGGGTCCACTCCCTCCGGGCCAACGATGATCGTCCGCTCTAAACGCCATTTCATCTCTTATAATAAAGACGAACACGGATGTCCACGGATGGAATGACGGATGATCACGGATAGGAACTACAGTTTTCGTCCGTGTCTATCTCTTCACAAAGACGAACACGGATGTCCATGGATGGAATGATGGATGACCACGGACAAGAAGAGGGGAAAAGCGGTACGTCAAAAGGCAGGAATCATTTGGGGACAAGCTTAAGCCCGCCTGCCTCACTAGCTCTCATGCGGCGGGGAGGCTTGTCCAACAGCCTGGCGCGGGACTATCTTCATAAATGCGAAACAGGGGCCTTCGTCGAAACGAGGTTGGACAAGCTTAAGCTTGTCCAACATCCTGGTGCGGGACTATCTTCATAAATTCGAAACGGCGGCCTTCGTCGAAACGAAGTCGGCGCGGCTACGAGCCGTTCTTTCCGAAATACCGAAGCACCAGGACTGTGATATCGTCGGACTGCGGGGCATCGCCGGCGAACGTCTTCAGGTCCGCAATGCTTCCGTTCGCCAATTCCT
>JBFYQI010000493.1:0-3681 GCA_041302875.1 Ignavibacteria bacterium | reverse complement strand
TTCAGATCTTTGCACAAGGTCTCGTCGGCGCCGGCATCGCCATCCTGTATCTTTCCACATATGCGGCATTCAACTACTATCAGCTCGTTCCGCAGACCCTCGCATTCGTCCTGATGTCGGTTGTGACGCTTCTTGCGCTGGGTCAGGGCCTTCTGTACAACTCGTTTGCCGTCGCCTTGCTTGGATGGGTGGGTGCATTCCTGACGCCGACGCTTCTCAGCACCGGCGCCAACAACGAGGTCGGCGTCTTTTCCTACCTTGCGCTCGCGAATATCGGTCTGCTTGCCATCCTCTTCCGTTCGCCGAGATGGTATGTGCTGGAACCGCTCTCGTTCGCTGCGACTTGGCTTTACTACATCTCGTGGTATGACCAATGGTACACCCCCGAAGCTCTCGGCGTAACGGTCTTCTTCGTTCTCGTGTTCTGGTTCGTCTTCTTCGCTGCGGATGCGTTGCGCCTGGCAGGGCTCCGTCGACCGGCACTATTCACACAACACTCGGCGGCGATCGCGAATGCCGCTGTTGTGTTCTTCGCGCTCTTTGCGATGATCGATCCCGCCCATCACGAATGGATGGGGGCGACAGCGCTGATGCTTGGCGTGCCGTACGCGGGACTCGCGGTCGCTGTGCGGCGTAATCCGCTTGCCGACCGGTTTGCAGCGGAGCGTAACGACCTCGTCGCCATCGCGCTCCTTGTGGTTGCGACGGCCGTCGAATTCGTCGACTTCGAAACGGTCCGATGGTGGACCATCGAAGCAGCCGCACTCATGATGATCGGTTTCGGCTACCGTCAACGGATCGTGTGGCGCTCGGCGTTCTTCCTGCTCATACTGGCGATCGCGCGGTATGTGATCACGGATGGTGCGTTCAGTGCGGAATCGGCGCGTGCGTTCGTTGTTCTCTGGAATGCGCGGGCGGCAACGGTGCTGGTCCTCGCGCTCGGCTCAGCGTTCGCGGTGTGGCTGCTGCGGCGCGCGCACCCGGAAGACCTGGGAGCTGAACGACCGCGCTTGTTGTCCGGGTTCGAACTCATCACACCGGTGTTGGCATTCCTGCTGATCACGATCGAACTCAACGATCTATTCCGGTCGCTTGCGACCGACCAGCCGTATCTGACGGAAACATCGCTCCTGTTCGTGCGTCTTCTCGTGATCGGAATGACCTGGGTCGTGTTCGCGATCGTGGTCAACGAAGCGGCGGACTGGATGCGTTCGGAGATGCTGGCGGCAGCATCGGTCTTTCTGGCATTGCTTGGCGGTCTGCTCATCGTCATCCGCGGTGTTTCCTTTGAACCGATCGACGACTTTACACCTCTGTTCAATCTTCGTGTCGGCTTGATGCTGGTCACGGGGGCGGGAATGGCGTTGCTGATCTCCCGCATCCGGACGCACGCGCAGCCGTACGAATGGACGTCGAAGGCCTTGGGTGCGCTTGGTGTCGGCGTGGTTGCGATCGCGTTCTTCCTGCTCACGGGCGAGGCGTTCGATCATTACCGGTTGTTGATGACGAACCCGGACCTCTCCTCTCCCGAACTCCAGCGGCTGCAAAACCTGCAGCAGCTCATGCTGTCGACGGTGTGGCTCTGCTTGTCTGTTGCGCTCATGGTGGTTGGCATCTGGCGCGGATTGCGGCTGCAGCGCATCATTGCGTTCGCGCTGTTTGGCATCACCATTCTGAAGATCTTCATCTACGACCTTTCGTTCCTCGAAACGCTGTACCGCATCTTCTCCTTTGTCGGTCTCGGGGTCATCCTGCTGGCTGTCTCGTACGCGTATCAGCGGTATAAAGAGCTCATCTTCGGCACATCGTCTACCACGGAGGCGACGCCATCATGATCGTTTCCATCCTTCGGACCGGCTGGATGCGGGTCCGAGACAATCTCCGCCTGGTGGTTCTTGCGTGGGGAATCAACCTCGCGATGGCGCTCGTCGTCGCGGTTCCGTTCCTCAACGAGCTGGAATCGTATCTTGCACCAACGGCGCGCGATGAAGAGATCCTCCTGCGGTTGGATGAGAACTGGCTCGCGACGTATCACGAAGACCTCAGGTCAAGTCCGTACGCGCGGCTGCTCGATCAGTCGACGCTCGGCGCGGCGCCGTTCATCCATCATTTGGACGGAATGCTTTCCGGCCGGGTCATTGCGAGCATCGCGGACTTCGTCTGGGATTCCGTGACGGGGCTGGAGTTCGCGACGCGACATCTGTCGTTGCTTGTCATACTTGCCCTTGTGTACGGATTGAGCGGGATGCTCCTCTCCGGCGGATTCCTCAGCGCCTATGCAAGCGCGCAGCGCGTGACGGTGGCGGAGTTCATCGCAGACGGCGCGCGATTCTTCGGACGGATGTTCCGCGTTGCGCTCATCGGATTCGTACTGCTGTATCTCCTCCTCGGCATTCTCGGACCCTCGCTGAGGTACGAGATCGCTTCGTCCACGAGCGGAGATGCATCCGAGTGGACGGCGTACGTGTTGTACCTCGCGACCAATGCGGGATTGCTCACGCTGTTCTGGCTCATCACGCTTGTGCTGGACTACACGCGCGTGCGCATCGTGCTGGAAGAGCGGGGAAGCGTGCTCGGCGCATTGGGTGCGGGAATTGCGTTCGTCGTTCGCAACTGGAGGTACACGTTGACCGTCTCGCTCGCACTCGTGGCGGTGACCGTGATGCTCATGCTCGCGTACGGATTACTGGCGGAGACGGTGACGGTAACGTCGGCGACAATGTTGATCGTTCTGGTGTTGGCACAGCAGGCATACACGTTCGCGCGTTCCGTTGTGCGCGCGGGAACGTATGCATGCGAGATAGAGGTATTTCGGACGGTCTAGATAAATATGGAGGAGAGAACCATGAACAAAGCGACGAAGGTCGGCATCATCATTTGCGATCGGTATCGAACCTGTGCGGGGGGAAAATGCCTACGCGCGATGCGCAATTGCGAAGGAGCATTCAGCGTTTATAAGGAGAGCGGCGCCGAGCTGGTGGGCTTCACGACATGCGCCGGATGTCCCGGTGGGAACGTGGAATACGCAGGGGAGGAGATGGTCAAGAACGGCGCCCAGGTCATCCACCTTGCGACGGGATTGCTCGTCGGATATCCGCCATGTCCGTACATCGATACATTCCGCGACTTCATGCAGCATCGATACGGCGTGAAAGTCGTCTTGGGGACGCATCCCATCCCGCGGAAGTATCTGGCATTGCATACAAAGTTAGGAACGTGGGAAGATCCATCGTGGAGCGAGCGTCTGGCGCCGACGATGGCGGATGAAGCGACGCGCGTCGCATACGACTGAGTGCCGGTGAAATGTCGCCCGGAGCCACCCCGGGAGCCACACCCGGGGAGACACCCGGGGAGAACTTCCATGATGCGCTCCCATTCTCGGCGGATTTATCCCGGATAAAACCCCGGCTAGAACCGAACCCCATTTTTCCTTACTTTTCTCTTAACAATCATCCGCAGAAAGGGATATCCCGTGTTCTATATCGTCCTCGGTGTCGTTGTCCTCGTCGTTGGCTGGGTGATCATGAAGTATAACTCCCTCATCACCCTCCGAAACCAGACCACAAACGGCTGGAAGCAGATCGACGTCCAGCTCAAACGCCGCCATGACCTCATCCCCAATCTGGTGAATACCGTCAAGGGGCAGATGCAGTTCGAGCAGGAGACGCTCGAAAAGGTCAT
>JBFYQI010000484.1:0-4888 GCA_041302875.1 Ignavibacteria bacterium | reverse complement strand
GCGAGCGCGCGAAGCGGATCGTCATGACCATCACGGGCGTCTCGTACGAAGAGGCGGCGGACCACCTTGACAAGGCGAACTATCACGTCAAGACCGCGCTTGTGATGATCAAAGCGAACGTCGACCGCGACGAAGCGAAACGGCGACTGGAACGCGCGGACGGATTTGTGAGGCAGGCGATTGAGGGGAAGGAATATAGGATTGAGTGAGTTGTGGCATTTACGATTGTTGATTTGTGATTGTTGATTGGAGAGAGCATGTCTTCGCTGCGCCTTCCTGATTTGGATCTTCAGCCTCCGTTCACGGGTTTTCCGAAGGAGGGGATCGCGTTTCTCAAACGCTTGAAGAAGAACAACAACCGCGAGTGGTTCGCGGCGCATAAGGAGGAGTACGAGGAAGTCGTGCGTCAGCCAATGCTCTCCCTCATCGAAGCGCTGCAGCCGCACTTCCAACGATTCGCTCCGGACTTCGACCTCACTCCGAAGCGGGCGATCTTCCGCGTCTATCGCGACACGCGGTTCAGCGCGGACAAGACCCCGTACAAGACGCATGTTGCGGCGCATTTCGTCATCCGGGGAAAGGACAAGGGGTTTCTCGGTTCGGGATACTATCTCCACGTCGAGCCGGGAGAAATGTATGTCGGCGGCGGAATCTACATGCCGGACAACGATCAGCTCAAGAAGATCCGCGCACACGTCGCAGCAAACGGGGAGGAATTTCTTTCCATCATCAATGCCCGTGCGTTCAAGAAGCGGTTCGGCAAACTGGAAGGAAACGCGTTGACGCGCATTCCGAAGGGATACGACGAATCCCATCCGATGGCAGAGTGGTTGAAGCTGAAGCAGTTCTTTGCCGGGGTATCGTGGCCGGAAACGAAATCCCACAACACGCGCGTGGTAAAGGAGATCGCCGACGTCTGCGAAACGCTCGCGCCGCTGGTGGATTTTCTTAATGCAGCGATGGGGATATAGTTTGAATTTGAAATATTACGTCGCGGTGAGCTTGTCCGCCCGGCCGCATAGAGTCGTTCAGGCGGACGGGTCGAAGCGCGACATGGGTCTTGAAATCACCCTTCGACAGGCTCAGGGTGACCCAAGTTCCGGTGATTACGATGACTCTTGGGGCTCTTTGCTTATGGGCTCATCGGCTTCTGGGCTCTAGGCTCAACTGCTCATCTCACAAACACAAACGCCGGGCTTGTTCTCCACAAACCCGGCGCGTGATTGAAGCATTCTTGATTTCCGCTTACTTCTGCAGCACTAGTTTCACCGTCTGCACGAAGGTCTTTCCGTCCTCACCCCGAGCGCTCAACCGGCAAAAATACACACCGCTTCCAAGATGGGAACCGTTGAAGACGAAGCGATGGGCGCCTGCGCTTCGTTGCTCGTTTGCGAGCACGGCGACTTCGCGTCCAAGCACATCATACACCCGCAACTCGATCTCACAGACCACCGGCAATTGCAGGCTGATCACCGCTTCAGGGTTGAACGGATTGGGTGCCGAGCCGAGTGAGAATGCCACTGGGCGTAAGATGTCAGCCTGCTGTGGAGTCGACCCTTCTTAGGCAACCTGACTCGGACTCTCTCCCACTAAGGTGATCTCTTCGTAGCCGCGGATCAGGGCATATCCCTTGGGAGCTCGCAACATGAACAGATCGCCACTCTGGAAGCTGGTTGAGGATGTCGCCAGAGTCTTCCAGCTGCTCGTCTCGTATGCGGCGATCGTCCGGCCTTGCCGAATGACCTCGACTCCCAGTGGAAGCTGAAGAGAATCAACCTGTTTGAGCAAGGTGCCGGTGACATCAGGCGTGATGATGCGAACGGCGCAGAGAATTCCACCCTTTTGGAGGGAATCAACTACCTCAATTGCCCCACGCAGGTAATCGAAGAGGACAATGCGCTCGTTTCCCTCTGGATCAGAGAGAAAGCGGAAGGACCGAACATAGACCGGTTCCGGGGCTGAGGCGGTCGTTTTGCTGAGCACCCCTGTTCCGGCGTAGCGCTGAATGGGGGAGACGCCCGTTGCCGTTCGAATGGCCATGCTGGCCCGATCTCCGCTTGCAACGTTCTCACGCGTGAAGATCCCGCTTACATTCGATCCAAGGAGGGTGAGTCCACCGCCATTCGCGGCCTTGTACCAATTCCCGTTCGCGTGCTTCATATCTATTTCCCAACTCGGAGTACCGAATCCCCCGCTCTCGCACATCACGGTGGGGAGATAACCATACGTGTAAGAAGTGCTCAACGAGGGGGCGCCGTTCCCGTAGTATGTTGGCTTCTGGAACAAACAAGCCGACCGATAAGATGAGTATCCGCTCACGATGTAGGCGTCGGCCGCGAGGACAAAGCTCGCGCTCGTCCGGCTCGTTGAGGCTTGGAGTGAATAGTAGGTGTACTCGCCATAGGGACCTGGGACGAGTGTCGTGCTGCCACCAGTGAAGTCGAATTGTGCGATCCGTTTGCCGGATGCGTAACCCGCTGCCAGATAGAAGATGCGGGTACTCGCTGGAAAGCCATATGCACTTGGATAGCTCAAAATCACCGGGCAGATATCCCCGGTGTTTGTGGAGACAGGCCATCCTCCCGCAGTTCCCCCTTCTTTTCGCACGTAAGCGCTCAAGAAACCCTGTTGTAGTGAAAGGACCTCGGCTGCCATGATCCCGGAGTTCGCTCGTTCAACTGCCAGAAGAATGCTTGAACAGTCCTCCGACAAGGACAGAACAGGCCTGGCATCCAGCCGACCTCTCCAAGTAAAGGGCTGGCCTCCGGACCCCAATGGCAGGGTGTTCAGTGTGGTGTGATTCCGTGGTCCGCGAACGAAGTCGTCGCCACCCCATCCGTAGTAAACCACCTGTCCAAAGGAGCCTCCGATGAGGCGGACATTCTGCAAATGGATATCTGTGACACCACCGTTATTCTCCAACCATGCTATCGTTGCTCGATCGGTAGACACTCTATTGCTCAAGGTGGGATTTGACGCTGTACCCGGAATAGTATTGAGCCGCTCTTCAGCTCCCCACGTCGTACCATTATCTGAAGAAAGCGTTATCCAGACATCCCCGGCGGATTCATAAACCATAACGCTGTTGTTTCCGTTGGAGATCAGCCTGCGTTGATTCTTGGCATCGGTCAATGCGGGTGCGCCGGTGGCGAGATGGGCTTTGTATTGCGCTGTCACGGTAGCGTTGGCCGCAGTGAAGACGACACCTTGCGAATCCGGAGAGGAAGCATTCTGCACGATCGCGCCTGACGCGGTCCATCCCTGGAAATATCCCGTGAAGCCGTTCATGTTTTCCTGGACCGAGGGGGCTCTGAGGGAGTAGAAGGGGGCACCCGGGATATTGTAGTCCTGATTCAGGAAGACGCCTTTGTAGGCAGTGTTGGTGCTAAGGTTGTTCTGAGCCGATTGAACGGCTTTAAAGGGAGCCGACATACCTTGGTTACGCAGGTTGAATCCGTAGAGGGAGTCGGCGAAGTCGATCAACCAAGGATCGTAGAAGTCTATCGATGCAGAAAGCGTACCAGTCTCGAGCAAAGCACTTCCCACAGTCGCATCGCAAACTAAATCGAAGTTCGAGACGAATCGATTCATGTTTCCATCGATATCGAACCTATGATGATTGACAACATTGGGGTCGTCGTTCCAGCGCTTGTACTTCTGTCCGGATATGATCGATTGGTCGGCGCGAAGAATCTCGTCCCCATCGATCGTGAAGGATGGCGTAGCCGGCAAGGAAGAGAATGGAACAAATGCATTTGTATTCCACCGTGCAACTGTTCCAACTGTTGTCAGGCCATCCTCAAGCTTCTGATCCACGGTCACCTCAATCCTTGGGATTGTCACCTTCGATATGTAGACATGGAAATCACCGTTCCGATTGTCGCTCCAGCAGGCAAATCCCTTATTCCCATAGGAGGCGGTCTCATAGTAATCCCCCATGAAGTCCGATTTATGGATCGTGCCACTCGGAATGAAAGGCATATCGCTGACAACGGTGTGAATAAACGTCTCGCCACCATCGGTCGAGGTTGCAAGACATCTTTGCGTTTGATAGCCACCTGTCTCCATTTCGTAGTATGATACGAATATGGCTCCAGTGACCTGATCCACGGAAATAGACGGGAACCATTGTTGCTTCTGATCGCCAGACGGGACGTTGACCGGGATAGCGTTGCTCCAGGAGGTGCCTCCATCCGTCGACCGGCGAAGGAGAATGTCCGCGTCACCTGAGGCTCGATCGGCATAAACGACATATATCCATCCTCTCCTGATGCCGTCGGTTGTTCTATCCACGCCGGAAGAGGGAAAGCTGTTCACCCTAATATCGTTGAAAGATGGATGAGGGTTATTACCAATGTTTAGCCCAAGGAGACCGAAAGCAGTCACTGTTGGGCTGAAACTGAATCCGCCATTCGTGGACTTACAGAATCTCATTTCGCTTTCAGGCCAATCTCCTTTGGCCCAGAAGACATAAACTTGTCCATCAGGGCCAATCGAAATATTGGGTGCTTCCACAATGACCTCGTTTGATGAGCCCTCAAGTTCAAGCGGGGATTCAGCAAAAGAAGCGCCACCATTTGTGGATCGTGACAACTTGATCCCCGTCTTTATGATCCTATGATTTATAACCTTTTCGTTTCCCGTCCATGCAACATATATGTTCGATGAATACACGCCGGAGAGATCGGCTTGCGCGTGCGGTTTGTCGGTGAACTCAGCCTGGGGATTAGCATCGCTTGCGAGGCTCCAGGTTGCCCCTCCGTCGGCGCTCTTGTACAGAGGGAGGGCTTTTTGATCGCTTCCAAATATCAGCAGGAAGGCATTCCCCTGCAGATCGTAGAAGACAACAGGATCGCCACGTCCGATAATTGCGCTTTCGTTTCCACTC
>JBFYQI010000473.1:0-3829 GCA_041302875.1 Ignavibacteria bacterium | reverse complement strand
GTACCCGCAAAGCGAGATCCAGCGCGCTTCGTACCGTTTCACACAGGAAGTCGAAGCCGGGAAGCGCATTGTGGTCGGCGTGAATAAATACCGGGTCCAGGAGAAAGAACCCGAGGGATTGTTGAAGATCGACAGGCGTGTCCAGGATGAACAGGTTGCATTCCTGTCGTCGGTACGCGCACGGCGCAGTCAAACTGAGGTCGATGCTCGTCTCCGTGAACTCAAACAAGCTGCCGAAGGAACGGAGAATCTCATGCCCCACATCCTCAACGCGGTCCGCACCTACGCGAGCGTCGGCGAGATTGCCAACACGCTCCGAGGCGTTTTCGGCGAGTATCAGGAACGAGTCGTTGTGTGAGGTCTTGAGGGATTGACGATTGTTGAATGGTGATTGTTGATTGGGAATCCGCTGTCCACTGTCCACTGACCACTGACTACTGATTACTGACCACTGTCTCCTATGTCTCCTACTCACATCGAACACATCGGCATCGCGGTCAAGAACCTGACCGACGCGATCAAATACTACGAAGAGGTTCTTGGCCTCAAATGCTATGGCGTTGAAGAAGTTGCTGACCAGAAGGTTCGCACCGCGTTCTTCAAGGTCGGAGAGACGAAGATCGAATTGCTGGAATCGACGAGTCCCGACGGCCCGATCGGCAAGTTCATCGAGAAGAAGGGGGAAGGCGTCCATCACATAGCCTTCGCCGTCCCGAACGTGCAGCAAGCGCTGCAGCATGCCGAGTCACATGGAGTGCAGCTTATCGACAGGTCCCCTCGTCGCGGCGCCGAAGGGCTCAATATTGCATTCCTCCATCCGAAATCGACGTTGGGAGTTCTCACGGAATTCTGTGAGCACCCCTGAACGAAATGGCGTTGAATCGAACTTACGCGGAGCCTTTATGTCTTTGGAAAAGAAAACCCTCGAACTGATCCATCTGCAGGAACAGGCACGCCGCGCCGGCGGTGAGAAGCGCATCCAGGCGCAGCATGAGAAGGGAAAGAACACGGCGCGTGAACGGCTTGAGAAGCTCCTCGATGAAGGGAGCTTCGATGAGTTCGACATGTTCGTCACTCACCGCTGCACCGATTTCGAGATGGGCAAGCAGCAGCCGATGACCGATGGCGTCATCACGGGCTATGGGACGATCGGCGGCCGGCTGGTCTTCGTTTTCTCTCAGGACTTCACGATCTTCGGCGGCTCGCTCTCAAAGGCCTACGCCGAGAAGATCGTCAAGGTCATGGATATTGCCGCGCGCGTGGGAGCCCCGGTCATCGGGATCAACGACTCCGGCGGTGCTCGCATCCAGGAGGGTGTCGATGCGCTCGCCGGGTACTCGGACATCTTTCTGAAGAACGTGCTCTACTCCGGCGTTATTCCGCAGATCTCACTCATCCTGGGACCATGCGCCGGCGGTGCGGTCTATTCCCCCGCCATCACCGATTTTGTCGTCATGGCCGAGAAGACCTCCTACATGTTCCTGACCGGCCCGAAGGTCATTAAGCAGGTGACGCAGGAGGATGTTACGGCTGAGCAGCTTGGTGGTCCGGATGTGCATGCGACCAAGAGCGGTGTGGCGCATCTTGTCGCGCCGACGGAAGACGATGTTTTTGCCGCCGTCAAGACACTTCTGTCCTATCTGCCGCAAAACAACACGGAACCCGCTCCCCGCAGCGCCTGCACCGACCCGATCGATCGCATCAGTGAACGTCTCAACACGATCGTCCCGGAGAATCCCGCAAAGCCATACGATATGCGGGACATTATCCGGCTGATCGTTGACAACGGCGATTTCTTCGAGACCCAGCCGCGGTTCGCGCCGAACATCCTGACGGGATTCGCGCGTTTGAACGGCCGTTCGGTGGGCATTGTCGCCAACCAGCCGAATGCCCTGGCCGGTGTGCTGGACAACAACTCCTCTATCAAAGGAGCGCGCTTTGTCCGATTCTGCGATGCGTTCAACATTCCGCTGGTTGTGTTCGAGGATGTCCCCGGATTCATGCCGGGCACGACGCAGGAATACAACGGCATCATCCGGAACGGCGCGAAGCTTCTCTTCGCGTTCGCGGAGAGTACGGTCCCGAAGATCACGGTGATCATTCGCAAGGCATACGGCGGTGCGTATTGCGTAATGAATTCGAAACACATCCGGGGCGATGTGAACCTCGCATGGCCGACCGCTGAGATCGCCGTCATGGGACCAGATGGCGCTGTCGAAGTCATTTACAACGACGAAATCAAGAAGGCAACAGATCCGGCAAAGAAACGTACCGAGCTGAAGGAGATGTATGTGGAGATGTTCGCCAATCCGTTTGCCGCGGCGAAGAAGGGCTACATCGACGATGTGATCGTGCCGGCAACGACGCGCATTCGCCTCGTCAAGGCATTGGAAATGCTTGCCACGAAGCGTGACTCGAATCCGCCAAAGAAGCATGGGAACATTCCCCTGTAAGGAGATGATGCTGTGACTTGGATCGATGCGTTGTTGGTCACTGTGATGGGTATGGGGGTAACCTTCGTCGGGTTACTCTTGACGAATCTGGCGATCAATTCGTTCGCTCTGCTTCCGAAGCTCCTGCGAACTGGGGCGACAGGTGAAGGCGCACCGACGGAACAGCAGGTCCCTTCGGTGACAGAACCGGCAAGTCAACCTGCGGTCGTCACACCGGACACGCTTGCTGCCATCGTTGCCGTGCTGGCGATCGAGATTCGCTTGGCGCGCTCATACAGCGCCAGCCGATTCACGTTCAAGAGTCAGGACCAACAGCAAGGGTGGTCCGACGAAGGACGTCTCATTGTGAATCCGTACCAACGAGGAAGAGTCTGATGCGCGAATACGTCTTGAATATCAACGGCGCCGAGTATCGCGCCGAGGTGAAAGAGCTGACCGCCGAATCGGCAAAGGTTGCCGTCAACGGTGTCGACTATGTTGTCGAGTTGAAGAAACTCGGCATGAAGGCGGACCTGAGCAGGCCAACGAGCGCCGAACCGCCACGCAGTGTGGCAAAGCCTTCGGAAGCTCCGAAGCCCGCGACCAAGCCGACTCAAGCCACAGGGGGTGGAACGGTCAAATCACCGCTCCCCGGCCTCGTGCTCGATGTGCTTGTCAAGGTTGGCGATCCCGTGAAGGCAGGCCAGAAGATCATGGTCCTGGAAACCATGAAGATGGAAAACCATATCCCGGGTCCCTTCGACGGCGTTATCAAAAGCATCCTGGCAAACAAGGGAGACACGGTCAGCGAAGGCCAAGCGCTCTTTGAGATTGCACGTCCCGACATGACGACGCTCTAACGAGAAAAGAGTCCACCATGAATCGCATCGTTCGTCCCATTCTCGTTCTGAGCCTTCTGGTTTCCTCGTTCGCGCCGTCCCTGCTTGCGGGGGACCGGGTGCCTGTGACCTTTTCAGGTGCGACCTATTTGAAGATCTTTCGGGGAAGCGCGGACAGCGTGGTTGCCTCAACACACGGGGAACTCCTCAATCGTTCACACCGAGTCATCGGCACATTCTCGGTCGTTTCGATTGACCAATTCGAGACGATCGTGCGGGCGGAGATTCAGGAAGGGGAAGACGCCGATCGAATCTCGTATGTCAACATCGCAGCGCTCAGCCTCACCGAGATCAAGTTCGCGCGGGAGAATTCCGATGCGTACTTCTATATCCCAGCCGGCACGGCGAACGGCGTCGAGGTGGGGATGAAGGGGCGTGTGTTCACGGAGAGAAGCGATGGAGGGCTGTTCCGCGTGATGCAGGTTGAGGATCAGCGGAGTCTCTGCGTGGTGACGAACCTGGAAGTGGAAACGCGATACGCCGAACTGAAGACGGGAC
>JBFYQI010000442.1:0-3741 GCA_041302875.1 Ignavibacteria bacterium | reverse complement strand
ACGACCCACCGCTTCCGGACAAGCTCCTTGAACTGTGGTGTGGCCAGGATCTCGTGTACCTTCGATGCGGAAACGCTCATGGTGCTTGCTCCTTCGTGGGTGGTGAGAGGAATATCGACATTGAAGTTCCACGGTTTTTGCTTCAAAGAAAAGGGAAAAACATCCTCTATCGCGTGCCAATCCCCCGGAAGTCGTGGCTGACCTTTTCGCGAACGACCTCGACGTGGGCGATCGACTTCTTGAGCATCGTCAGTTCAACGTCGGAACAATCCGCGGGATCCACGTCGTTCATCGGCGAACGGCCATCCGCGATCATGGCCCGCTGGTTCCTGAACCGCAACCCCATCAGGAAGGAATACACCTCGCGGAACTCCCTTGTCCACGCATGGGAAAAATGCCCGGCGTCGCCAAGCCGGGTGATGCGGTCGATGGTATTCGTGGCGGCGATCTGGTGACGCAACGCATAAAGGCGCGCGGCATCAACCAATGGCAGAAGGACCCGCTTGATGTCGAACCGGGACTTCAGCTTCTGCGTCCCTTCCGGCAATTCCCATTTCAACAGACTTTCGGCAAGGTAGAGGAAGAAACGGTCATTTCCCTTGAGGAGGGCCTGAACATGGGAGCGGAGGGCGGAGACGATCTCCTCGGAGCCGTACATCGTCCGGAAATCATAGAAGATCTTCACATCCAGGATATCCTGCGGATTGGCTGTGGTGATCCACGTAGTGAAGTATCCCTTCCAGACCGACAGGGGCTGGCACCAGTGCGGATTGGATGCCATGTTGTTGCCCGGACATTTGCGGTATCCAACGTCGGCGAGGTCTGAACAGATCCGTGTGCCCAGTGCACCGAAGTATTCCCGTACGCGATCAGCTTGGTCCGGCACAGGATCGTCATAAACGATCGCATTATCCTGGTCGGTCAGAAGCGTCGGTTCGCTTCTTCCCTCGCTCCCCATCGTGAGCAAGGCAAATGAAACGGGGGGAGGTCCCAGATCTGCGATCGCCAACGTGACGATGCGACGCGCGATCGCCTCGGATGTATGCGCAGTCAGTCGCGTGATCGCCGCCAATCCGCTTCCCCGGTCGATCAATGTGTGGACAGCCATGTGCATCCGATCCTTGTAGCTGCGCAATTCCTCCAGTGTGGTGAGAGATTCCACGCGCCGAAGGAAACCCAGCGCGGAAGAGTACAGTGCCGACTGAAGATCCCGTGCGTGAACAATGCCGATCGGTTCGTTGTCGGCGCGAAGGACGACGACATGAGAAATGTTCTTTTCGAGAAAGAGCACCAGGAGATCGAGAAGCACTGCAGACTCGGGGAGTGAAACCGCCGGGGCCGACATGATCCGGTGCACGGCGGTCTCTAACGGTCGCCGTTCAGCAAGAATCCTGTTCCGGATGTCCTGATCTGTCACCACACCAAGCACGGGGGCATCCGGACCAGTGACGATGACCGCGTCCTTGTTTCGTTCAGACATGATCGTGGCGGCTGCTGCTGCCGTCGTTTGCATGTCGCAGGAGGGGTAGGTGGTGAGAAGGGAACTCACGGGTCGGTCGAGGAGCAACACAGACGCATGAAGATCCGTCAGAAGTTCTTCGCGGTTTAATTCTTCCTGACGAAGCGCCTTCGCATCCTCTAACAGGAAGAGGAATGCCTCGGGCGCTCCCGAATGGTCGAGAACACGCAACCCGGAAACGGCAAGTAATCCCCTCGTACCGTCCGCACGTCTGATATCCACAATGCGTCGGCGGACCGATCCCTCATCCACCAAGGATTCCATCAATCGCCTCTCCTGAGACGAATACTCCAGCCAATCGCCGAGCGCCGAGGTCAGCACCTGATCTCGCCCCGATGCTCCCAGCAAATCAACTGCCGGTCCATTGATCGTCACGATCCGTGCCTCGCGTGAAGGAGCGGTCCTGATCAAGCCGAGTCTGAATCCGGTCGCGGCCAGACTGCCGAGTCCCTTCTCTTCTTCTGATGCTTCGTCGGCGTGATGCCGGCTCAGGTCTCTGATGCTCAACGCGATTCCTTCTTTGCCGAGGATGGTGATGTAGGAAATGATCACGAGCACCGGAAATGCTGTGCCGTCGCGTCGGCGCACATTCGTCTGGATCTGTTCAGAACCGGGACCCTTTCCGGCAACGGGGATGAAGCGTTCGAAGTCGAAGAGTTCGGCTTTCGGCGGGGACACGAAGAGTTCCTGCCATGGAATGGATGGTGTTTCTCCCTCGGGGTATCCGAGCATGAGGTAGATGCTCTTGTTGCAGATCACCTCCTGGCCGGCGATGACCATGATCAAACCTTCGGTGGAGGATTCGACGAGCGCGCGGTACTGTTCCCTCGATTCGTGGAGTTGTCGTTCGACGCGGAGCCGTTCACGCTCCGTCCGGAAATTCTGGAAGGCAAGGAACAGCAGCAGCGAGGCGATGACCACCGTGATGCCGATGGAGATGTTGATGGTATTCTGTTCGAGTGCGGCGATCTCGGCCCGAACATCCTCCACATAGATACCGGTCCCGACGATCCATCCCCACGGTTCGAACCCCTTTACGAAGGAAACCTTTGGAACGATGCGCGAAGAATCGTCCTTCCACTGCCAGGTGTAGTCGACATATCCTTCTCCGTGTGAGCGAACCACCGAGGCCATCTCAACGAACAACAGCTTGCCCGAGGAATCCCGCATGTGCGAGAGGTCCTGATCATTCAAGTCGGGACGGTACGGATGCATGACCATCACAGGGAACGTGTCGGTGATCCAGAAGTAATCTTTTCGGTCCGCCCCGTATCGAAGTTGTTCCACCTGGCTCACTGCCTCTTGCTGTGCCCGTTGCCGTGTCAAAAGGCCAGCGGCTTCCTGCTGATGCCAGTAGGACAAGATGCCCCATGCGGAATGCGTCAGCTCGCGGATCATCTCGCGCTTACGGCCGTGAACCGTTTCTTCGAATTGCGGAATAAGGACGATGAAGAACGCGGCGATGTAGAGACCGATCGCCAGCAATGCAGGCAGGAGGATCTTCAGGATGAAGCGTATTCGTGAGCCGGGAGCGTTCATGGGATGGCCAGCGATTATTCGAGAGAGCGGGACGCGCGCGCCTCGCGGAGTGAGAGAACGTGCAGTTGATTCACATCAGTGTCGAGCATCATGCATCCATTCATGCGGGTCGTTCGCGCCACGCCGGGGGCGACGATCCATTGTACCTCCGCGGAAAGTGTGATGCATCCGAACGGGTGGATGTTGAATCCCGATTCCGTCACGATCAGACATCCCTCCGGATGGCCGTGTCCGGAGAGGCCGATCCGGCAGCCGCGGGCGCGCTGGAAATCAAAGTGTCGGGCCAGGTGCGCGCTTTGTTCCGGGAAGTGGATGGTTGAACCGGAGAAATCGGGATGGCAGAAGTGGGAAAGCAGGAGAGAATCGCCGTTGATCGGCAGCTGCGTGATCTCTGGAAGGGAGTGAAGGAACGCCCGCGCATCGTCGCTCAGTTGCGACGGCATCTCGTTGTCCTCGTAGAGCCAGACGTGTGAACGGGCCCGTCGCTCGCGCGTGGCGTAGTCGAGGGAGTACCAATCCGGGCCGTACTCGAACCCCGCCTGATGCGTCGGCACTTTCCGGACGGCATAGAGGTCGTGATTCCCCGCCACCGCCGCGGCACATCTTTGGCGGATCCGATCCACGCACGCCTCGGCGTTGCGGGATGTGATGTACTGATAGAAGGGGAGAGTGAATCCGACGAT
>JBFYQI010000411.1:0-5222 GCA_041302875.1 Ignavibacteria bacterium | reverse complement strand
GCCAGTCCGGCGTCGTCAAGGTGTACGCCATCCACCGGGCATCGGGACTCACGGCAGGCTGGCTCACGCTGCGCACGGTGACGACATCCATGAAGGTCATGGGTCTCGGCGGTATGCTCTGTGCGAAAGCGAATGTGCCCAGAAGAAGATGAATGACAAAAGCAGAACGGCGGATGATCATACGGGGAGATCCTTGTGTGGATATTTTCATATCACGTCAGCGTACTGGCGGCGAGAAGTATTGTTCGAGTGAATCGAGCAGCACCTCGGGGGAAGATCGTCCGGGGATGATCCGGGGAACGAGGCCCACGTTCCGAACGGCTTCGGCCGTGGACGGTCCGATCGCGGCGATGGCCGAATGGGAGAGCGCGTCTCGGCCGACGAGATCGGCGGCGTGCTGTGCGGACGGCGGAGCGAGGAAGGTGGTTGCGGCGATCTGCCGCTTGAGCAGAGCGCGGCGAATATCATCGATCTCGTTTGCTGGGGGAACCTTCTGTTGATAGACGATGACCTCGTCCACGATTCCACCCAGTGCTCGGACGTGTTCAGCGAGCGTTCCCTGTTCATCCTTGGCGTGCGGACAGAGATAGCGCCGCTGCCAGGTTCCAGCCCGCGCGAGCATCGATTCGAGGTCTAATGAGGTCGACGTCCGGGGGACAATGGATGAGGCGAGGCCAGCGTCGAACAGAAGCTCTTCGGTCCGGGCTCCAGTGGCGACGATGCGGCAGGAGGCGAGTTGACGGATCTGTTTGGCGTCGACCGCATGGATACGTTTCAGAAAGAACTCGACCGCATGGCGATCCGTAAACAGTATGCCGTGATAATCGGAAAGCCGATGAATCGCGTGATCTGCCTCGTTCCACTCAGGGGGATCGACGATCTTGATCTCCGGGAGAATCCGCGGGCGTCCTCCGCGTGCTTCGAGGAGCGTCGCGAAGGGCTGCGCGATGTCCGGCCCGAGCGGAATGAGGACGGCCTTATCGGCGAGGGGGCTTCGGGACAAAGGAATTCCCGTCAGGGATGCGTGAAGGGGAAGAGTATCGGAGAAAAATGTATCGAATTGTTGGAGGAGAAACAACCGTTGCCTTTCCTTCACCCCATCCGTACATTGAGATAAGGCTTCCATCTCCCCGGTGTGGAGTCTTCTCCGTTTGACGTGACATCCCTGTTCCCCCGAAAGGAAGACCGATGCATCTTCTTCATCAACGTATCGATGCGAATCATGACCGCTATCTCGCAGAGCTCAACGAGTTGTTGGCCATCCCCAGCGTCAGTTCCCAAGCCGAGCATGCCGATGATATGCGCACGGCAGCGACCTGGCTCTCGAACCACATGCGTGCCATTGGCCTCGAACACATCGAGGTAATGGAAACCGGAGGGCACCCGCTCGTCTACGCCGACTGGCTGCACGCACCAGGCAAACCGACCATCCTGATCTACGGCCACTATGACGTTCAGCCTGAGGAGCCCGTCGATCTATGGACCACGCCGCCGTTCGTCGGAACCATTCGGGATGGACGGCTGTATGCCCGCGGAGCCGCGGACGACAAAGGGCAGGTCTTCATTCATCTCAAAGCGATCGAACTGTTGATGAAGGAGACCGGCGCGCTGCCGTTGAACGTGAAGTGCATCATCGAAGGCGAGGAAGAGATCGGCAGCGAACACCTCGATGCCTTCGTCGCGACGCACAAGGAGTTGCTCAGCGCAGACCTCGTGGTGATCTCCGATTCCGGCATGTTCGCCAAGGGCGTTCCATCCGTGACGTACGGTCTTCGCGGATTGTCGTACATGGAGATCGAGGTGACCGGCGCAAAGAGCGATCTGCATTCCGGATCGTTCGGCGGTTCCATCCATAATCCGATCCAGGCGTTGACGGAAATTGTTGCATCTCTTCACGACAAGAACGGACGGATCACGGTGAAGGGTATGTACGACGACGTTCGTCCGCTTTCAAAGGCGGAACGCGCGGCATTTAAAAAGCTGCCATGGAACGACAGAAAGTACGCCAAAGACCTTGGCGTCAAGGCACTCTACGGCGAGAAAGGCTTCACGACGCTCGAACGGTTGTGGGCTCGGCCAACGTTGGAATGCAACGGCATCTGGGGGGGCTATACCGGGCAAGGTGCGAAAACGGTCCTGCCGGCGAAAGCATTCGCGAAGATCTCCATGCGTCTCGTTCCCGATCAGGATTCCGCGAAGATCGCGAAGCTGTTCGAGAAGCATCTTCGCAGGATTGCTCCCAAGACGGTCGCCGTCGATGTACGATTTCTGCATGGCGGAGAGCCTGCGATCACACCCATTGAAAGCCCGGGCGTGCGCGCGGCGATCTCCGCGCTCGAGAAAGGATTCGGCAAGAAGCCGCTCTATCAGCGGGAGGGAGGATCGATCCCCATCGTTGTGCAGTTCAAGAAGCTGCTCGGCATCGACACGGTCCTCCTCGGTTTCGGGCTCCCCGACGAGAACGCGCATGCGCCGAACGAGTTCATCGATCTCGGGAACTTCTTCGGCGGGATCAAGACGACGCTCCATTTCTACGAAGACCTTCCGGCGGCGTGGCAAGCTGGTCGGTCGCTGACGGCGGGAAAGAAGTAATCGCGGGGATGAGCAATTGTGAAAAGACACTCCCGGCATCTTAAGAAGCCGGGAGTGCCTTTTCTCTGTTTGGGATGAAGTGTTGGAACGATGAAGCAAGGCTGAGAGAGAAGGGAATTCGAATTGAGTTCTATGGAAGTCCTTGCAAAGATCCCCCTGTTTGAATCGCTGACGGAGGCGGAACGCAATATCCTCGCCGGGCTCTGGCATCCTCGTACGCTCAAGGCCGGAGCAATCCTCTTTAAGAAGGGGGATGCGGGGGATTCCATGTTCGTCGTCGAGGAAGGGATCATCGAGGTTTCCATCCCCGGGGAACTTGGACGTCCCTCCATTCGTGTGTCGGTGTTTCACGAAGGCGATTTCTTCGGCGAGTTGTCATTGTTCGACAACCTCCCTCGCACGGCTTCGGCCATCGCGATGGAGGACTGTCGGCTGCTCGAGATGAAGCGCAATGACTTTCGCTCGTTTCTGCTGGAACGTCCTGCAGTGGCGCTCTCGATGCTTGGCGAGATCAGCAAGCGCCTCCGTGCGACGAACGAATTGATCACCTCTATTGCCTCCCGGAATGTCAATGTTGAACTTGAGGAGCAACTGACGTTCGGCGATCGCATGGCCGACCGCATCGCCGTGTTCGGCGGCAGTTGGGCATTCATCATCATGTTCGGCGTGCTGCTGTTCGGATGGATGGGCTTGAATACCGTGCAGCTCTGGTTCAGTCCGTTTGACGAATACCCGTTCATCTTCCTGAATCTCATGTTGTCCACGCTGGCCGCCATCCAGGCACCCATCATCATGATGAGTCAGAACCGCGCGCAGAAGAAAGATCGGTTGCGGGCGGAGATGGACTATCAGGTCAACTTGAAGTCCGAGCTCATGCTCCAGCAGTTGCACGCCAAGATCGACGAGATGCGTGCGGCGGAACTGCATCAGATGCAGGAGGTCGTTCAGGTGGAACTCGCGCTGATTCGCCGTGAGATCGAAGGACTGGAAGCGAAATCGTCAGCGTCGAACGCGGAGAATTCGTGAAGATCTATACAAAGACCGGTGATGAAGGAACGACGGGGTTGTTCGGCGGCCAACGTGTTACGAAGGATGCAGCCCGGATCGAGGCATACGGAACGATCGATGAATTGAACGCCGTGTTGGGGGTGGTCAGAACGCTTGGGTGTGCCCCGCATCGGGATTCAGAACTTGCGGCGCTTCAACGCGAGCTGTTCATACTTGGCGCGGATCTCGCCACTCCGTTGGGGAAGGAATCATCGCGCATCCGGCGGATCCAATCCGAGGATGTCGAGCGCCTCGAACGGGTGATCGATGATCTCGAGTCACAACTTCCGCCCCTCAGCTCATTCATCCTGCCCGGTGGCTCTCCTGCGGGGGCACAGGTGCACATCGCCAGAACGGTCTGCCGTCGCGCGGAACGGTGCGTCGTTCGCCTCGCTCATGAGGAACACATCGGTGCAGAACCGCTTCGCTATCTCAATCGTCTCGCAGACCTTCTGTTCGTACTTTCCCGCGTCGTGAATCAGGACGAATCCTCCCCGGAATCGACTTGGCCGTAGCAGAGCCCTCCCGCATCTCGCTGTAGAATATTCTCCAATGGGCCGCATCTAGCCATCGTGCGTGAGGTCTGTGGCCCCTCCTTTCCCAATACCCCCCCAATCTGTGTTGTATTCGCCATTCGGAATCACCAAGTCAAGCCCTTCTGTGGCATCTGGTATGCAAAAGGGGTGAGGTTAGAGTCTGTCCATGCATTCATCCAGATCATACTTGCCATCGTGGTCCGATGTCGGGCGCGTAATTGCCATTGCCGCGCTCTACTATGGCGGGGCACATGTGGGATACGCCGCTGCGTTCGTCAACGCTCCCGTCAATCCCATTTGGCCCCCGAGCGGCATTTCGCTCGCGCTCTTGTTGATCGCCGGCGCCCGATACTGGCCGGGAGTCGCAATAGGCGCCTTCTTCGCGAACCAAATCAACGTCCCCTGGGATACGGCGCTCTTCGTGAGCATTGGATCCACACTGCAGGCCGTCGCCGGTGTTTGGCTGCTGCGTCGGGTGAACGGATTTGATCCAAAGCTCGGCCGCCAAATCGACGTTTTCAGCCTGCTCGTGATCGGTTGTGCGATCGGTCCTGCGATCGCCGCCACCTGGGGCGCGGCGGGTCTGATCCGGGGCGGGATCTTGCCGGGGAATGCGTTCGGAACCATTTGGTTCACCTGGTGGATCGGTGATGCGATCGGGGTTCTCGCCGTGACGCCACTGATCCTCGCATGGAAGTACGCGCGTTCGGTACCGCGAGACCGGTCATGGTTCTTCGTTGTCGAAGGAGCCGTTCTCCTGACACTGCCATTCATGGTCGAGTTCTCGCTTCACAAGACATTCGATCACCCCCATTTCTTCTTTCCCTTCGTCATCTGGTCGGCGCTTCGGTTCCGGGTCCTCGGTGCTGCGAATGCCTCATTCATGTTGGCTGCGATCTCCATTGGGGTCGTTCGCACGCAGCCGATGCTCGCGGATTCCGGCGGCGTCAACGCCGTCTTGATCAATCTGATCGGCCTGCTCTCCGCGACGGGAGCGACAGGGTTGATCCTTGCGGCGATCGTGACCGAGCGCGACGCATCGGAACA
>JBFYQI010000381.1:0-3658 GCA_041302875.1 Ignavibacteria bacterium | reverse complement strand
TTGTCGGATGCCAGATACTTGACATGCGTCAGAAGGTCGTCCGCAACGATTTCAGGCGACTTGGCCGCTTGGGCAAACACTGCCTGCGCGGAGAAGGAGACGATGCCCGTCAGAAGAAATAGGAATATGCGATGCGTCATTCGTGTATCCTTGGAGAGTGGCGAGTTATTCGATCCAATCAGCGATGAAGATGTTGAATTCATAACGAGTTGCTGCATTCCGGTCAGAAATGAAGACGATATTCTTTCCGTCTCGTGTGAACATCGGAAAAGCGTTAAATAAACCACCGTAAGTGATTTGTTCTTGAGACTTTGTCTCGGAATCTATGATATGAAGGTTGAAAACGCATCCAGCTGAATCCTTCACATTGGTAGCGAAGATGATTCGTCGATTGTCGGGAAAGAAGAATGGAGCGAAGTTCGCAGCCCCGTTGTTGGTCAGCTGCTGACGATTTGTTCCGTCCGCATTGCAAACAAACAACTCCATCCTAGTCGGCTTGACGAGCTGTTCCGCGAGCAGCTGCCGATACTCGGCGATGGCAGTATCTTCCTTGGGATGATGTGCCCGATAAACGATCTTTGAGCCATCCCAGGAAAAGAACGCGCCGCCATCGTAGCCAAGCTGATTCGTGATTCTCCTGACATCCGAGCCATCGATCGCCATCGTATAAAGGTCCAGATCGCCATCCCGGCTGGATGTGAATACGATTCTGTTGCCGGCAGGAGAAACCGTGGCTTCCGCATCGTATCCTTGGCTTGCGAAGAGCAGTTCCGGAGTGGAACCGTCGAGTCCCGCGCGGTAGATATCATATGCGTGATAGACTCCCCAGACATATCCTTTTGACTTATCTGGGCGAGGAAAGCAATTCGGTCCCGCAGCATGGGTCGAGGCATATAGGATGTGATCACCATCGGGAAAGAAGTATGCACAGGTTGTGACCCCGGTTCCCGTACTCGCCAGTCGCTGCTCCGAACCATCTAGGGCCATTGTGAAGATCTGATCACACAGATACGGAGGACGTGTTGACTGAAAGACGAGGCGATCATCGGCGAAAGAGAAATATGCCTCCGCATTCGTCCCGCCAAACGTCAATTGCCTGATGTTGGCGAGGTGCTTCTCCAACGGATGGCGCAACGAATCCGCCTCGCTCGCTTGGCTGGGGGAGATGGATATGACCGCAAGGGCCAATGAAACGAGCCTCACAAATGGTATCCGCATTAACATCAAAATTACCCCACAATTGATTGAATATCAACGAATTTGACGCGAGGGACATCATCCATCGGGTTCCTATGAACCGGCTAGTGCGCGGCGGCTTGCAAATAGGGGCTTGAAGCCGTTGTTAGGCGATTGCAAGAGGAGGACATGTTTGAGAAGCTGGTATTATTTGGGGATATTGTTGTTGTTGGGAACAAAAGGGGAAGAATCCTCGTTCCCTGAAGATGTCAAAATGAGCTTTCTTCGCTCCCATAGAACCACGGTTTTGTTGCTACTGGCGCTTCATCTTACGATGGGTGCCGGGTTGGCTTCACACAACCATGGCGCGTTCTACACGGGTGGAGCGGATGCAATCGCAAGTCACGACTGCGGCGCACGGGAAGTACATCTGCCCCTTGGCGACTTCCGGAACTGCTCCCTTTGTCTCGTTTCGCTTCAGTCCGTCGCTCTCCCCGCCCTCGACGACCCAGCTGTAGTCCTTTCGTATTCAGGGTTGGCAGTTCTTGACCTTCCTGCGTATTGCGGGAGCGATCTCGTTCGCGCAGCTGGCCGATCTCCTCCCGAGTCCGCATCTCTCTGACGTGTCCCACCCAGTTCGTTGAGCACCGTGCTGTTTTTCGGCATGGTCGCGTACGATCGTACTCACACGTACTTATGGAGAAGTCCATGTTCAAACCTGCATTCAACGTTCTGCTTGCCCTGATCGTCGGGAGCAGCGTCCTTTCCGCTCAGACCGTCACCAATCCGGATATCAGCGTCATTCCTCGGTTTCACCTCTTCAGTCACGATGAAGGGAACGGTTCCTTCGAGACCCCTGACATGTCAATCGAGGAACTGGAGATCGCAATCCAAGCATACTTGAACCCTTACGCTCGCGCTGACATTTACCTCGCGAAGCACGGAGATCATCCCCTCGAGATCGAGGAGGCATACGCCAGTTTTCTCAGGGGCTTGCCTCTCGATCTGAACGCTCGTATCGGGAAGTTCCGAACGGAGTTCGGAAAGTTCAACATGATGCATCCGCACCAGTGGCCGTTTATCACCGCTCCGTTATCCGCCCAACGCTTTCTCGGTGAGGAAGGGGCTAATGACCTCGGCATTGGGCTGAGCACGCTGCTTCCCACGGGCACGCTCTACTCACGTCTCTCGGTTGAAGTGCTTCGTGGAGGGTTCACGCAGACCATCGACCCGCGGGAGGAGCATGCAGAAGAAGACCATGAGGAGCATGCGCATGAGCACGAAGGGGTGATCGGAATCCTGGACACACTTGGGCGGAAACCAGCCTACGCCTTCGCGGCGCGGCTGATGTCCTTCTTCCCGCTTTCCGATGAAAGCGACATGGAGATCGGTGTATCAGCCCTTAGCGGCGTCCACGACCCTCACAATGACCACCGCTTCTTGTACACGAACGTCGATCTCAAGTACAAATGGAAGCCGGACGCGTACACGTCGCTGACGCTGCAGGGGGAATTCCTGATGAGTTCACGGACCGTCACCGTGCATGATGAGATGGACGTGCCGATGGAAGATGATGTCGCCTCATATTGCGCGTTTCTGTTCGCGGACTATCAATTCCTGAAGTCATACACGATCGGTGCACGGTATGATTGGGCGCAGTCGCCGTATTCAACCGACGACAAGGCGAAAGGGTTTGCGGTCTTCGCTGGATTCTATCCGGTTGAAGAGACGAGCGCGTTTCGGTTGGAGTTCGCGCAGAAGACACACCAGCACCCAGACGGTGATTCGCAGACCGTTCGCTCGGTGACGTTGCAGTTCCTGTTTTCCCTGGGCCCTCACAGGGCACATTCCTTCTAATCGGACGACACCAGAAAGGATTTGAAAATGAGAATCTTCCTTGTTCTTTTGAGCCTTGCGCTGACTGCTTCGTCCGGTTTCGGATCTAAGTTGAAGGTTGTCGCAAGCACGCCGGACCTGGCTGAATTTGTACGCGCGGTGGGAAAAGACCGCGTGGAGGTCGATTTCATCGTACGCGGAAACCAAAACCCGCATTACGTCGACATCAAACCAAGCTACATGATGAAGCTCCGTTCCGCTGATGCATTCGTCATTGTCGGAATGCAGCTTGAACTGTGGGCGCCACAGATCATCGATGGGTCGCGGAACGCAAACCTCCTGATCATCGACTGCTCAAGGCCGATCGCGAAGCTTGAAGTGCCGACAGGAAAGATCGATGCGAGCCAGGGGGATGTGCACCCGCACGGCAATCCGCACTATTGGCTTGACCCTGAGAACGTGCCGCTGATCCTCGGAGAGATCGTTGAAGGATTGTCGAAGCTCTCGGGCGTGGACGCGGCCTTCTTCCGTGCGAACGCGGATGCGTACGCGCGTGAACTTGCCGCGGCTGTGGTCGAATGGGAGAATCAACTCGCGCCGTACCGCGGCCGTCCGATGGTGACATACCATTCCAGTTTCAGTTACT